>NZ_JALQDN010000002.1:0-266891 GCF_023631205.1 Caballeronia sp. NCF2
CGTGAGAGCAAAATCCTTGGATAGATACGACATCTGTATTTAGCCGGTGGTACGACATTTCAATTTTGCTTTGACATAATTTCGAGAGGCCTTATGTCAAGGACCGTCTGCTGACTAGCCTCGTTACGCGTCACATTATGTCAATTCAAACGAATCGCCGCAGGTGCTGTCGGCTGGACAGCCGATGCCAGGTCGGCATCCCGATTTGTACCGTAGCGCCGCCGATTTTGCGCCGCTAGGCTGGATCGTTTCGTGATCGCCGCGGAGCACAGACGATGGAAAGCTGGCGAACAGGCTATCTTGGGATCCGTCAAGTACCCCGCGATCTGAGCGAGTTTGAACTCAACACTTTCTTCACGTTCTCGAAGCAAGAGATCGCGCTCATCGAGACGCGGCGATCTGATCTATATCGTCTCGCCGTTGCGTTGCACGTCGGGTTCATACGAATGTCCGGCCGATCGCTGGATTCCTATCGCCAGATACCTGCGATGCTGTGGCGGCACCTCGGTCGACAATTGCATGTCCAGCCGCCCGATCTCGGAACGCTGCGCTCGATCTACGACGGACGCTTCGATACGCTGTCCGACCATCAACGATTTGCTCAAATCATCGCGAACTTCCGCACGATCTCAGAGCACCAACGTCGATACGTGATCCGTTGGCTGAAAGAACAATTGACGGGTCGCCCAGAGCGCGGCCAATTGGGCAACGACCTGAAGCAATGGTTCTACGAACATCGGATCGTCATACCCAACGAACGGACAATCCGACAGTTCATCGTCCAAGCAGTTCGCGATATCGAGAGTTCGCTCCACGAGGAATTTCAGCGAACCTTCGGCCCGGAGAAATTGGACAGTTGGGCACGCCTTTTACCCCAGCCACACAAGGAGTACGTGAGCCTGCAGGGCTGGCTTTGGGCTGTGCCGCTCCGTGGTTCGACTCAGCAGATGGGTGAAGTGCTGGATAAGATTAATCTCCTTACCATGCACGGCGTCGCATCCCCATGGCCAAGCGCATGCAACGATGCAATTGTTCGCTACTACGCTCGTCGCTGTGCCAACCGCTCTCCATCCATCAGCAAACGGATCGCGCCGCAAAGCCGGAGGCTCGAGGCCGCCTGTTTCATGCGTTATTCGCTGTGCACGGCGACCGATCACGTACTCACGATGCTCCGGCGCTGGGTGCAGAAAGTCGTGAATGATGCATCTCGCGCGCTCGACGCGGCGAAGAACAAGCTTGACGATCAGCTTCGCGAGTTCGCCCTGGCTGTGAAGGCGTTGGCGATTGACGAGTCCCTGTCGCGCGAACAGCTTGGTAGCGCGCTCTGTGAACTGGCCGACACAGTTCTCTGCCCACCGCAAAGCCGCCGCAGCCTCATGCGGCAGCATCTAATCGGCAAGCGACACTCGGCACGGAACCTATTGATGCGGATAGTGCAACTGCCCTTCGAGGCTGATTCCACTCATCCCGTACTCGACGCGATCGTTCTGCTTCGGGATCTTTATCGCCGTCACGCTTACTTACTGCCCGATGGGTTGAATATTCGTCTGGGTCGCGCGTGGCGCGAAGCGATCGACGGATTCGACCGAATCAAAGCCATGAAGGCGTTCGAATGGGCCACGTTGTTCGCCCTGCGCGTCGCGCTTCGCAACGGATCCGTCTATGTGGAGCATAGTTTCGCGTTCCGTAGTCGAACGCGCATGTTGATTCCGATGGGCGAGTGGATCGCCAAACGCAACAATCTTTACGGGCAACTGGGTCTTCCGCAAGATCCCAAGGAATTTCTCGATCCGATCCTTGCACTTCTCGATCAAAGGCTTGATCTTTTGCTCGAAGCGGTGAAGCAAGGGGATGTGCAAGTTGATACGGCCGTGCATTTGAGTCCGCTCAATGCCCAGCCGGCGGACAACGAAGCGGATCGCCTGCGACAGGCGATCTACCAGGCGCATCCGCAGGGGCAACTACCGGAGATCATCCTCGAGATCGATAGCGCAACACGATTCAGTTGGCTTTTGCTCGGGCGTGAACCTCGCTCACGAGTGGAACTGCTGATGGTCTATTCCGCCGTGCTCGCGCATGGAACATCTCTCTCGGCCGCGGAACTCTCTAGGATGGTGCCCGAGGTGTCAGGCGACGCGATCCGGCAAATGATGAAACGCTTGGCGGACGAGAGAAAGCTGGGGCTTGCCGCCGATGCAGTTCTTGAGTTCATGCACGAGCACCCTATCGCTGCTCACTGGGGCCGTTCTGATCTCGCGTCTTCCGACATGATGTCACTCGAAACCACACGAAAGGTATGGCAGGCTCGGGCAGATCCGCGGCGCCGCTCGGCATCCATCGGAATGTACACACACGTGCTCGATCGTTGGGGCATCTTTTACGATCAGCCGATCGTTTTGAATGAGCGGCAAGCAGGTGCGGCCATCGAAGGTGTCGTGCGCCAGAGTGCCACGAAAGACATCGCTCAGCTCGCTGTCGACACGCATGGGTACACCGATTTCGCGATGGGCCTGGCCCGCGCGCTTGGATTTGATCTCTGCCCTCGCCTGTCGCATCTTCGTGATCGTCGGCTTCACGTTCCTCGCAGCCAGGACGTGCCGCAAGAGCTTTGTGCCGTGACAGACCGCGACATCAGACTTGACCTCATCGCTGAAGTCTGGGACGAGTTTGTCAGGATTGCTGCATCGATTCGCTCAGGAAAATGTACTGCAGTGGAAGCCCTAACCCGCTTCGGCTCAGCAGCGCGTGGGCAGCCGGTCTATGACGGAGGCGTCCACATCGGTCGGCTGTTCCGTAGCATCTTCCTGATCGATTACTTCACGAACACGACATTCCGGACGGAGCTGCAGCACGTGTTGAATCGGGGCGAGGCCGTGCATGTGGTTCAACGCGCGATTCATGTTGGACGCATCCCCGTCGAATTGGCACGGCGCGAAGATTCGCTCTCAGCCGTGTCTTCCGCATTGACGCTGCTTGCGAACATTCTGATGGCATGGAATACGACCCACATGCAGCATGCGCTCGAGGCGCTGCAAGCCTCCGGAGGCGAATCGCCTGGAGCCGAACAGCTCAGAAGGATTGCGCCGACGCATCTGGAGGGCATCAACTTGCGCGGAACCTTCATTTTTCCGGTTGGGCGCTACGCAAGCAGACTCCTTCCAAGCTTGGTTCAAAGTACGGCGACGCGTGAAGCCACTCAGCGCGCATAGCGATGCGCCGGATCACGCTCGGGGGTAGACAGTAAGTCCCTGATCTAAAAAGGTCTTATTTTGGCGCCAGAACGCAAAGCCTTGTCGGAGCTAGATCGCCCTAACCCGGAATTTGCACGGAAATCAAGGTCACCCCTGATAGCAGCGACCGCGTGGACAATCGGGAACGCTACATCCTCGTGCGCGTCTTTGCCGCCCTCGACGAAGAAGTAGCCTGCGCAGAGCAGGTCGCCCTTGACCTCCGCTGCGACGCGCGAGGCAAGATCGTCCTCAATTGCTCGCCTGTTGTCACGGGGCGGCACTATGGAGCCATTCTGAGGGCGGCGTAAAGGCGCCACCTGATGGGCGGCGTAATGGCGCCACCCTAAGTGCGGCGTATTGGAGCCACTCGAGGGGCGGCGCATAGGAGCCAGCAGCATCGGGGCGAGAACGCGATTCGAACTTTCCAAGTCGGTACTCTCCGTTCTATTTGAGCGGGGCGTCCATGGCCAATCGGAGGTTCGAATTGTTCGAGTACCGCCAAGTCCTTGTCCGCATGCGGCAGGGCGATTCCGACCGCGACATCGCGCGCGGCGGCTTGATGGGACGCAGGAAGTTGACGACCGTGCGCCGGGAAGCCGAGGGGCTCGGATGGCTGGATCCGACACAGCCGTTGCCGGATGACGCCACGATCGCTGGCGTTTTCGGTCGCTCGCCGCACTTGCCGCACACCTGCGTGTCGACGGCAGAGCCGTTCCGTGAACAGATCCGCGACTGGTCGGCTGCGGGCGTCCAGGGCACCACCATCCACGCCGCCCTTCAACGCAATCACGGCTACACGGGCAGCTATGACGCCGTGAAGCGCATGCTGCGTCGTCTGGGTGCCGAGCGCAAGCCGGGGACCACGACGACGATCCTAGAGTTTCCTCCGTCGGACGCGGCGCAAGTCGACTTCGGCGCCGGCCCAGTGCTCACACATGAATCCGGCCTTCCGCTCAAGACGTGGATCTTTGTGATGACGCTTTGCTGGTCGCGTCACCAGTACGCCGAGATCGTGCTCGACCAGACGGTAGAGACGTGGCTGGCCTGCCATCGGCGCGCCTTCGAATGGTTCGGCGGCTGTCCCGGCCGGATCATCATCGATAACGCGAAGTGCGCGATCGTCAAGGCGTGCCGATATGAGCCTGCAGTCCAGCGATCCTATGCCGCGCTTGCTGAGGGATATGGATTCCGGATCGACGCATGTCCGCCGCACGACCCTGCTAAAAAAGGAATTGTTGAATCTGGAGTCAAATACGTAAAAAAATCCTTCGTACCGCTACGCGAGTTCAGGGATCTGGCCGATGCGAACCGGCAATTGCGCGACTGGGTCACGCAGCAGGCCGGCACCCGCGTGCACGGCACGACCCGCGACCTCCCGCTTGCGCGCTTTGCCATCGAACGCCCGCTGCTTGCACGCCTGCCTGACGTGCCGCCGGTGCTGGCCGTGTGGAGCGAGGTCAAGGTGCATACGGACGGCCACATCGTCTACAAGAACGCGCTGTACTCGGTGCCGTTCACGCTTGTTGGCAAGCAGCTGTGGTTGAAGGTCACCGATACCGTGGTACAGGTGTTCCACCGGCATGAACTCGTTGCGACGCATCCGCGACTACGCAAGCCTGGTGATCGGCATACGGTGCGGGATCACCAGCCGCCCGAGGCGCAGGCGTGGCTTGAGCGCGATCCGCAGTGGTGTCTGGCCCAAGCTAGAGAGATTGGGCCAGCCTGCCTTGCAGTGATCCTCGCGATGTTCAACGACAAGGTGCTCGTGAACCTGCGCGGCGCGCAGGGTCTCGTCCGTCTACGCGAGAAGTACGGCGACGCGCGCCTGAACGCCGCCTGCGAGCGCGCACTCACGTTCTCCAGCCCGAAGTATCGCACCGTTAAGGTCATTCTCGACAAGGGACTGGACGGCCAGCCAGCAGCGACGGCACAGGCGACGGAACCGGCCGACACCTACGTGAACGGTGGCCGCTTCGGCCGCGATCTCCAGTCCTTTCTACTGCATTGAACGCCATGAATCCAAGTCCCGAACTGAATATCATCCTCAGGCAGTTGCGACTGTCTGGCATCCTGGACTCCCTCGAACAGCGCAATCGGGAGGCCATCGATGGGCAAATCGCCTACACCGAGTTTCTTGCCATGCTGCTGCATGACGAAGTCGCACGACGTGCGCAGAAGAAGCTCGGCGCGCGTCTTGCCCGCGCCGGCTTTGCGATGGGCAAGACGCTCGAGACCTTCGACTTCGACCGACTGCCTAAACTAAACCGTTCGCACCTTCACGACCTTGCGACGGGCCGATACATCGACGAGAAGGTCTGCGTTCTGATGGTCGGCCAGACAGGCGTCGGCAAGTCGCATTTAGCGCAGGCGCTCGGGCACTGTGCCGCGCGCCAAGGTCGCGATGTGCTGTTTATCAACCAGACCGATCTGCTCAAGAAGCTGCATGCGGCGCGCGCCACGGATCTATACGAACGTAAGTTTCAGCAGTTCGTGCGTGTGCCACTGCTGATCGTTGACGACTTTGCGCTCAAGCCGCTTCGTGCACCCCACGATGAGGACTTTCACGACCTGATCGCTGCAAGGTACGAGCGCGCAGCCTCGATCTTGACTTCCAATTTGGACTTCAGCGAATGGGGCGACGCCTTCCCCGACAACCGCGTTCTTGGAGCTGCAACGCTCGATCGCCTGCGCCACGGCGCCTATCGTGTCGTCATCGAGGGCGAGAGCTTCCGCAAGCCCAAACCGATGCCCGACAACGGCGAAAATGCGGTTGCCAAAAACGGCAAAAAACCGCAATCTTGAAACCGTTCGAATCCGCGTTTTACCCCGCTTCTGCTGGCGCCATTACGCCGCCCATCCCCGGCGCCATTACGCCGCCCCGTGACACCTGTCGTTGCGCGCGGATTCAAACATCTGCAGCGCCTCTTCCTTCGTTGCTTCCCGCGAGTAAATTTCAACGCGGCCAGTTCCGGCGCGTTCTAGTTCGACGTAAATAATTGCCCCATCGAGTTTGGACATATGTTCCTCTGTATAAGAACTAGTAGATCGTCGCCCCCCGGACGTCAGCCGGGACGTACGCCATGGGGCAGACTTCGAAATCATTACTTGGCGCCCGGCGGACGCGCTTGCGGTTGATCGCCTTTCGCGACGTCAGTACGGAAGTGCCCCTTCAAGCTGCTTGAAGAGGCTTTAGTAGGTGTTTGATTCCTGCGCGAGTAAGACTGGGGTTTGCTGCCTTCGCCGATACGATCTCCGTCAGTTCGTCGTCCGAGTAGGCAGCGAGAACCGCGAGTTCGCTCGCACTGAAGAGCGCCTCCATCTCGGCGCGGTGCCGGGAATCGACGAAGCGCTCATACGCCCGCAGGTATTGGGCTGTGGTCGCCTCAGAGAACCCGTAGCACGTCTTGGCGAAGGCAAAAAACAGCCTCGCCCCCTTCTTGTCAGCCGCGGCCAAGCTCGGGCCTTCAGACTTGGCTTTCTCAACGCACAGTTCGACCACTTTCTTCTTGGCGGCCAATAAGGCTTCGCCAGCAATAAAAACATCTACTTTTCGCTTCAACACGGCGTTCGTTTTCCTCCCTTGTTGCCGTTACGGGATGGGGTGGGCTTTCGTATAAAGGGTAGCCCTCACCAACTCTATCGATGTTTAACGGCACGCAAGGCGGTTTCTTTCGTAATACGGCGCTAGTAGCGTAATTTTTTTGGCCGCCGTGTGCTTTCCTTCCCGAGGGCTGCTGGGGATGCCCGCGCAAGCAATGCGGCTGATGGCGTCTTTCACGCACGATGCAAAACAGTCAGCTTTCGCTATCACAATGCTCGAGAAAAACCGAGGCATCGGCAGTCGTCCCCGGATGCAGAGTATTATCGAGGAACGAACCACTTGGTGATTGATATGGCAACCCAACTCGACCCTTATGTCCACGAGCACGATACGGCCGAAGAAGCGGAGACCTTCGACCGCGCGCTACGTGAGCGCGTCGGACGTGCCCGCAGCAGCACCAAGCCTAGAGTGCCGCACGACAAGGTGATGGATGAGGCGCGCGCGATCATTGAAGCGGAGCTGGAGAAGCAGCGCCGTTGACTCCACTACAGTCTGGGCCGACGAGGCACGCGAAATCTTCCTCGGCTACATACGTTACATTGCCGAGCGCAGCCCGGCAGCGGCGCTCAGGCTGTTTGACGCCGTCGAGAATTCCCTCCGTCCCGTTGCCTATTTTCCGTTTTCCGGGACACCCGGGCGCGTTCCCGGCACGTACGAGATCGTCTCTCACCCCAATTACATCGCGGTCTATCAGGTCACCGACGGCTGTATCGAAGTCGTGGACTTCACTCACGCCCGTAAGCTGTACCCCCGACCTCCGAATAGGCGTGTGTAAATCGGTAAGGCGGGCCGGCGCTGCGCGCGACCGAATCGTAAGCTGAACGCGGGCAAACAATAAAGGGGCGCTTCGCGGTGCGTCGCTTGGCGAAGGGCGCCACTTAAATGAGCTTTAGCAAGAGTAGTCGCCTGCCGATATGGAGACATGGACACCCCTAACACCGACATCCTTGGCGCTTTCCAACTCCGAATGATCGACGCCGACATCTCCCATATACGGCTCGCCATCGAAGCGGTCTCATTGGAGCCCAATGCTGCGCTCCCGCTTCTTTATTGGCGCAGGCGGCTTGAGCAACTTTTGCGTTGCCGTCATCTAATGCATCACCAGTTCTCCGCGGTAACCGACTTGCTCAGCAGACTCGCGAAGATCGACGACGACTCAACCAACCTTGCGCTTCCGCCCGAACCTCTCAACGCGCGAACTCCCGAATATTCGAGCGTTCGTTAGGTTGCTCGATGGCGTGGCGGACTTACTAGCTGTTTCCCCGGGGAAACTGGCTATCGCAGACGCCTCTTGAAATCGAACGATCGTTCGCTAATTAGGTTTATGTTAAGTAACATTATGGTCCGCTGCCGCTTGTTTCGCAGCATCACGTGCTCTGCGTCTTTTTGACAAGCTACGCTAAGACGTTGATCGCTCAGAGATCTCACGTCAAGAAGCCCGACAAAAAGCCATCAAAAGCAACGGACGATCTATATAGGCCCGCCGGGCGGACCTTTGTCGATTTAATCGTCGCTTTCATGACCCTTATTATCGGCGCGATCGGATTGGCGTTCCGCTGGCTTCCCATCTGACGCCTGTCTGCTTGCCCTTTGATTTCCGCCACCAGCGACGATTCGGGTTTTCGCCCATCGTCTAGCTTTTTTGTGCGTCAACTCGCCGATTGAGCGCGCCATCGCTACTAAAGTCGTACCCTTTTCCCAAAGATAGAGGGCATCTGCAACGTTGGGTTTGGAGCCGACGCCGCCAGAGTCAGGTAGGATCGCCGCTATGGACGACTTCCTAACAGCCACATGTCAATCGAGTCAGAACGGCTACTCTTGCGACCATGGAAAGATGCGGACAGGCAGCCTTTCGCGGACATGTCGGCCGACAAAGGCGTCATGGAGCACCTCCTGCCGCTTACCGCACATGACGCGTATCACACTTGGATCGACCGCCAAATCGAAAACCAGCAAAAGCACGGGATGTGCTTCTGGGCTGTCGAGGCCAAGGAAGATGGAGCATTCGTCGGCGCGGTCGGCCTCCTTCCCGTCACTTATGAAGCTCATTTCACCCCGGCAGTGGAAGTCGGCTGGCGTATTGCGCGACCCTTCTGGGGCTTAGGCTACGCACCCGAAGCCGCTGCATCCGCGATCCGCTTCGGGTTCGAGTCGCTTCAGTTGTCCGAGATTGTGGCCAACGCGGGCGTAGCCAATGAGAACTCCATGCGGGTCATGGCGAAGCTCGGCATGCTACGCGACTTAAACGGCGACTTTGACCATCCTCGGGTTTCCGAAGGAGATCCGCTGCGCCGTCAAGTTCTATACCGACTCACACGAAGCCGGTGGCTCGAACAGTCCGCGGCGTCCAATGTGTCAGATTGAGTGGAATTTGGATGTGGGCCAAAAGAAAGCCCGCATTGAGCGGGCCGAAATACCGTCCAACGATGTCGCGCCACCTGTTAGCGCTTTACCTGTGTAGCAAGTACTGCGCCCGTTCACGTGCTGACTTCCGTTTCCGCGGGCGTGCCTCGAAGGGAGCTTGGGTTCGAACGGCTTCAAAACTCCCGGAAAATCGCGGCAAAGAAGTCGAAGTCTGAATCGAATGCGACGCCGGCGCGCTAAGCGTCATGGACTCACTCCTGAGACATTGGCGACGAGACCGTCGCGCGAGAGATTGAAGTTCTGCTTGTACTCGCCGAGCGTGAGCGTGAGATCCCTCTGCGATCAACGTCTTAGCGTAGCTTGCCAAAAAGACACAGGCACGATTGCGATCGTGATCGGGAGCACGGCTGTTCATCTTCCTCCGTAAACAACTATTCAAGTTCAACCCAAGTTTTTGACCCACCTGGCAGCGCTCTTCGGACGCAATCCGGAGTTGTTTGGCTTCGGCGGAAAGACGCGGTCCAATTGTGGAGGCGCAGCTACGCGGCACCTCGCCCGACAAGTGCTGACCGGAATCGGCCAGCCCCGGTGAGCACGCCGCGCCTGACGGTCTTCAGCTTCCCACGTCCCACCAGGCGTGCGCTAGCAATAGTGCGATCGGAATCACCACACGCATGCGCACCACGACCAATCGATACTCAACTACTCAAACACTTCGAACCTCCTTCGACTCATCGGCCCTCCGGGCAAAAAGCCTAGAGGGGCGGCTGCTTGCGGAAGTTCGAAATGCGTTTCGGCCTCGATTACGTCGATCCGCTGCTGCTCGTCGCCCTTTGCTTCCTGCACGGACCGAATCAAAGGCAGGATCAATGAGGGGCGGGGAAATGGCGAACGGCTATACCATGCTCGACCGCGTCACCTAGCTGATCAAAGGAACACGTCCGGCGCGCGGTCCTTCGGTGCAAACCGAAGGTGCGCTGTCAAGATAAGCGTCTATTTGAGAGGCCGGCATAGGTCTCGCAAAAGCATACCCTTGGAGCAATGCGTCTCCCAGGCTCCTGACTGTTGCCATTTCGGCGTCTGTCTCTACGCCTTCGACAATGCAATCGAGCCCCATGTCCTTACTCAGTGCAAAGAGCGACTTGACGATTTTGTAGCTGGACGGATTGTTGTGAATGCCGGTGACAAAGCTCCGGTCGATTTTGATCTTGGTTAGCGGCAGCGCATGAAGATAGGAGAGGCTCGAATAGCCGGTCCCGAAGTCATCCAATGACACGCCGCAACCCATCCTCCGCAGAGTCAGAACTGCTTCACGTACGCGATCAAAGGCAAACTCCTGGATGAAAGCGGTTTCGGTGATCTCGAAATCAATACGTTCGGGATCGACGGCGCTTCGCGCGACGATGTCGACTATCGAAGCGATACCCTCGTCGGAAGTCAAATCGTCTGCAGACAAGTTAAACGATAAGCGCAGTCCGACTGGCCATTTGCCGGCTTCCTCCAAGGCCTTTTTCAGAAGGGTCTGTGTGATCCTACCGATGATGCCGGCACGCTCCGCCACCGGGATGAATTTGGCGGGCGCAACGCAGCCAAGCGTTGGGCTCATCCACCTCGCCAAGGCTTCGAACCCGACAGGATACCGGCTGTCAGCGCCCAAAATCGGTTGATACACTACGGTCAACTCAGCAGTTTGTCACCGATTGGATGCCCGTGAAGGTCGTTGACCGGTTTAAAGCCGTCTAGGTCAAGGACACCGACCGCAAGCATGCGGGTCTGCGCGTTTGCGGTCTGAAGCGCTCGATCAAGCCCGGCGAAAAACGCGCGCCGGTTCGGCAGCCCAGTCAAGCTGTCGCAGTTGGCGAGCTGCAGGTTTTCGGTCTGCGCTTCGACCATCTTAGTGAAGTCCCGGTACTGGATCAGAACCACAATGAGCATGGCAACACATACAAGTGCGGTGTTGCACGCCATAGCGATGAAAACTATGTTGCTCGACAGCGAAAAGAAGATGACAAACGCGCCGTTCACAATGATGGCGACCGTAACGGCAGCGGACCTCAGGTGCAGCAGGCAGAAAATGACGCCGATAACGGTAATGGCCATGTAGAAAGCTACATGTGCCTTCGCGAAGGCGTCGCCATACCCGAACAGAACAAGCGCCCATACGGTGAACAGTGTCGCGACGCCGCTAGCGAGGCGATTTGTGCGTCGAAGTGCGAGGTAAGCCAGTTCAGCGTCGGGCGCTTGCCCAATCGATCTGATCCACACCACTGCGCGGGCGCCGCAAACGATCGACATTAGCGTGGGCATGAAGACAGTCAGCCATAAAGGGGCAGACGAGAAATGAGTCGCGGCCAAGGCCCAGGTGTTGACGATCAGGATCAGGTATAACAGCGGCACCTGATACGAGAAGATCTTGAACTGCGCAATCAGTAGTTCGGGATTATCACGCGGAATCTTGGAAAAAGCCCGGAGCTTCCTGAACAGCTGCCTCATCATTTCCCCGGTCCAATCGGTTAAAGTTTCTTTCGGGATGCAGATCAGCGGTGCCCGTCTAGGTATAACGGCTGCCCGCGTGGCGTCTTTATACGCAGCCTAAGAAATCTGCGTCCACACCTACATCACAATGAACTGCTCGCGTCGCATATTTCCAACCGCTCACTAAATCACTCCCGCGTCGTAGTCTGGCGGCAACTTGAATGTGTGCGATACGGTCTGCACACTCCTGCAATCCCGCACCAAAGGTTCCGCTCAATTCTGAAATCCTCAAGGACGTGCTTGGCCGAGCGGCATCGATTGGAGCGAGCGAGCCGGACGCCAAGAATTGCCTGAAGCAGTATCTTCAGCGTTGACACTGCTGTCGAAGGTACTGATGGCGCGAAACAGCGCGCACAAGCAAAGCGCCCTTGAAAAAACCGAGGCGGCTAGAGGGGCATCTTGGCTCAGAGTTCATTCAATACCGAACCGGGGTTTATCATTAACGCAATGGGCTAGCCGGTCAGTACGCTGGAAGCTAGAAGCTATGCCAATCCGCGTTGCCCGCCGGCTCCGCGCTGAAGGTAAGGACATCATAGATTTCACCATCGGAGAGCCTGACCTTCCGACGCCGGCGAACGTCGTCGAAGCGGCCATTGCGGCAATGCGCGAAGGACAGACACGGTACACGGCGGCGAACGGTACACCGTTGTTACGCAAGACCATCGTCGACAAACTGGAACGCGACAACGGTTTGCACTACAAGCCGGAAAACGTCGTTGTGGGCAGTGGCGGAAAGAACATCATCTTCCTGGCACTGTCCGTCACGCTAAACCCGGGCGATGAGGTCATTATCCACGCGCCATACTCGGTGTCCTATCCCGATATCGTCGTGGTGAATGACGGTGTGCCCGTCATCGTGACCAGCGACGCATCGTCCGGCTTTAAGCTGTCCCCTCAGCAGTTGGAGGCCGCGATAACGCCCAAGACGAAGTGGCTGATTCTGAATACGCCGAACAACCCGACGCGCGCAGTCTACAGCCGCAGGGAGCTGTCCGAACTCGGCAAGTTTCTCGAACGCCATCCCCACGTCTGGCTCATGTCGGACGAAATCTATGAACACTTTGTCTACAACGGTGCGACGCACGTCTCTCCGGTAGCGGCGATTCCCGCCCTTCAGCAGCGTTCACTCATTGTGAACGGTGCATCGAAGGGCTATTCGATGACCGGTTGGCGGCTCGGCTACGGCGCGGGGCCGACGCAACTGGTGGATGCCATCACGAAGCTTATAACGCAGACCACGACTTGCCCCAGCGCAATCAGTCAAGCTGCAGCGGTGGAGGCGTTCGGCGGAATACAAGACGCGCCACATCACGCAGGAAAAGTGTTCCAACAGCGAGGCAAGCTGATGCGTGAGTTGTTGAAGGACGCTCAAGGGTTTGAGGTCGGCGAGTTGACGGGCGCGTTCTACCTCTATCCGTCAGTGGCTGGTCTTGTTGGGAGGACTACGCCCGCCGGCGAAGTCGTCGCGAGCGATGTTGCCGTGGTCAAGTTTCTGATCGAAGAGGCGAAGGTCGCCACACTCGATGGCAGCGCTTATGGCCTGTCCCCGCACCTTCGCTTTTCGTTCGCGACGTCCGAGGAGGCAATTCGCGAAGGCTGTAAGCGAATCGTCCGAGCTTGCGCAGCACTTAGCTGAGCAACTGGCGCTCAGAGATACGTTGCTCTGAGCGCTTCAGACCCGCAAGACGTCCGTTGGATGCATCCAACTTCTGGAGGAAAATCATGGACCGTGACGCAAACTCTTCTGCACCTGAACCGGCCCTGCCTCACCGCGACCAAAAGACGGGCGGCGAGTTAGTGACTTCCGGCGCGCGCGGCGAGACAGTCAAGAGCGACCCCTCTTACGAGCGGGACTGGATGTGCGAGTCCTTGCCGTTCTCAGCAGCGGAGTGGTGAATCGCTGAACTCAAGTCAGGTTCGACGCCAGTAAACTGGCGTTGAAGTCGCAGGCAGCGTTGAGGCGAAGAAGTCGCCACGTGGGGAGGCGAAAAGCGCGACGGAGAAAGGACCGTAGCTGAAGCGTCCGCGCCATCATACTTCCACCGCCTTTATCATCTCCTCGACGACCTTCTTCGCGTCCCCGAACACCATCATCGTCTTGTCCATATAGAACAGTTCGTTGTCGAGGCCGGCGTAACCTGCGGCCATCGACCGTTTGTTCACGATGATCGTCCGAGCCTTGTACGCTTCGAGAATCGGCATCCCCGCGATCGGCGATTTCGGATCGGTCTTCGCGGCCGGGTTGACGACGTCGTTCGCGCCGAGCACGAGCACCACGTCCGTCTGACCGAACTCGCTATTGATGTCCTCCATCTCCTGAACCATCTCGTACGGCACTTCGGCTTCCGCCAGCAGCACGTTCATGTGCCCCGGCATCCGCCCCGCGACGGGGTGAATCGCGTACCGCACATCGATGCCTTTCTCGACGAGCTTGTCGGTCAGCTCCTTCAACGCGTGCTGCGCGCGCGCGACCGCGAGGCCGTAACCCGGCACGATCACCACGCTTTCCGCGTTGCCGAGCATGAACGCGGCGTCATCGGCGGAACCGGATTTGACGGGGCGCTGCTCCGTCGATCCGCCCGCCGCCGCACCGCCCGCCTCGCCGCCGAAGCCGCCGAGAATCACGTTGAAGAACGAGCGGTTCATTGCCTTGCACATGATGTACGACAGAATCGCACCCGACGAGCCGACGAGCGAACCCGCGATGATCAGCATCGGATTGTTCAGCGAGAAGCCGATGCCCGCCGCCGCCCAGCCCGAGTACGAGTTCAGCATCGACACGACCACGGGCATGTCCGCGCCGCCGATCGGAATGATGATGAGCACGCCCAGCGCGAACGCGATGATCGTCATGATGATGAACGGCAGCCACGATTCGGTGAGCATGAAGATCACGCCGAAGCCGATCATCGCGATGGCGAGCAGCAGGTTGATCAGATGCTGTCCCGAGTACGTGACCGGCGCGCCCTGAAAGAGCCGGAACTTGTACTTGCCCGAGAGCTTCCCGAACGCGATGACCGAGCCCGAGAACGTGATCGCGCCGACAAACGTGCCGATGAACAACTCGACCCGATTGCCATACGGAATCGGCTCGCCGAGCGGTGCGAGCCCGAACGCGGCGGGCTCCGCCACGACACCATAGGCGATGCAGACAGCCGCGAGACCGATCAGCGAGTGCATCGCCGCGACGAGCTCGGGCATCTTCGTCATCTCGACTTTTGCCGCGATGTACGCGCCCGCGCCGCCGCCGATGATCAGCGCGACGAACAGCAGCGACAGCCCGAGCGCGAGATTCGCTTCGAGAAACGCGGCCTGCTTCACGATCAGCGCGAGCGTGGTGAGAATGGCGATCGCCATGCCCGCCATGCCGAACGTATTGCCGATGCGCGCGGTCTTCGGATTCGACAAGCCCTTCAACGCCTGAATGAAGCACACCGAGGCGATGAGATACAGGAGAGTAACGACGTTCAGGCTCATTTACGCGCCCTCCTTGCTCGTGATCTTCTTGGGCTCTTTCTTCTTGAACATCTCGAGCATTCGCCGTGTGACGAGAAAGCCGCCGAACACGTTCACGGCCGCGAGCAGCACCGCGAGCGTGCCGAAGAACTTGCCCGCCGCGCCGACCGTCAGGCCGACAGCCAGCATCGCGCCGACGATGACGATCGCCGAAATCGCGTTGGTCACGGCCATGAGCGGCGTATGCAGCGCGGGCGTGACGTTCCACACGACGTGGTAGCCGACGTAAATGGCCAGCACGAAGATGATGAGGTTGATCACCGTGTGATTGATGACGTCCATGTGCGTCTCCGTTCAGGCCGTGGCGCGGGCGAGTTGTCCGTCGCGGCACTGGAGCGTGGCCGCGACGATATCGTCCGCGAGATCGATGTTGAGCGTGCCTTCCTTCGTGATGATCAGCTTCAGGAAGTCGAGAAGATTGCGGGCGTAGAGCGCGGAGGCATCGGCGCCGACCATCGAAGCGAGATTCGTGTGGCCGACGATATGCACGCCGTGCTTCATCACCACCGTGTCGACTTCGGTGAGCGGACAGTTGCCGCCTTTCCTGCCCTCGAACTCGGGACCGCGTCCGGCGGCGAGATCGACGATCACGGAGCCCGGCTTCATGTGCTTCACCGTTTCGACAGAAATCAGCGTCGGCGCGGGGCGGCCGGGAATCAGCGCCGTCGAGATGACGATGTCCGCCGCCTTCGCACGTTCGTGCACCTGCGCCGATTGCCGCGCGAGCCAGCTCGGCGGCATCGGGCGCGCGTAACCGCCGACGCCTTCCGCCGCTTCGCGTTCCTCATCGGTTTCGAACGGCACGTCGACGAACTTCGCGCCGAGCGATTCGATCTGCTCCTTCACCGCCGGACGCACATCGGATGCTTCGACGACCGCGCCCAGACGCTTGGCCGTCGCGATTGCCTGCAAGCCCGCGACGCCTGCGCCGAGCACGAGCACGCGCGCCGCTTTCACGGTGCCGGCGGCGGTCATCAGCATCGGCATGAAGCGCTGGTAATACTGGCAGGCCATCAGCACGGCCTTGTATCCGGCGATGTTCGCCTGCGAAGACAGCACGTCGAGACTCTGCGCGCGCGTCGTGCGTGGCGCGGCTTCGAGCGCGAACGCAGTGACGCCCGCCGACGCGAGCCGCGCGGTGTTCTCTGTATTGAAAGGATCGAGCATGCCGATGAGCACGGCGCCCGGCTTGAGCATCGCCAGTTCGCTTTCGCTCGGCGATTGCACCTTGAGGACGATCTCGGCGGAAAAGGCCGTGGCGGCATCGACAAGGTCCGCGCCTGCTTGCGCGAACGCATCGTCGATATAGCTTGCCGGCAAGCCCGCGCCGCTCTGGACAGAAACACGATGTCCTTGCGTGACGAGCTTTTTGACCGTTTCGGGCGTGGCGGCGACGCGCGCCTCGTTCGCCCGCGTTTCAGCAGGCACTCCAATGTGCATCTTGTAATCCTCCTGTCTTTGTTGCCTTTTTCGCCCGGGCAAGGCTTAGGAAGGCTTAAGGCTGAGTTTTATTTCAAATGCTGGAACTGACGGCTATCTCAACTGTAACCGAAGATTGCACGCGCAAGAATCCGATCCGGCACCCGTTCCGTTTTGCCACAGTCAGCGCTTTCCCTTAGTCCGCGTGCGCGAGATCTGTGCGAGGACGGTAAAATATCTCACCATGAAATCAGACACTTGGGCCCCCCACGTTACGGTGGCTGCCATCATCGAAAAGGATGGTCGTTTCCTCGTCATCGAGGAGCACACGTCGGCAGGGCTGCGAATCAACCAACCGGCCGGTCATCTCGAAGCGGGCGAAACGCTCGTCGATGCCGTGGTCCGCGAGGCGCTCGAAGAAACGGCGCATCGCTTCGAGCCGGAGGCAATCGTCGGCGCGTATATGACGCACTTCGCGCGGCCGGGGCGCGACGTCACGTATTTGCGTTTCACGTTTTGCGGCAAGTCGCTCGGCGAAGAAGCAGGCCGCGCGCTCGACGAAGGCATCGTGCGCGCGATGTGGCTCAGCGCCGACGAACTGCGCGCATCGGTCGACCGGCATCGGACGCCGCTCGTGATGAAGTGTGTCGACGATTATTTATCCGGGCGGCGCGTCCCGCTCGATTTCATCCATACGCATTCGGTCGCGCCGGTGGTGCGGGCGTGATATCCCTATGAGCAAGAAACGAGTAGTGGTGGGCATGTCGGGCGGCGTGGATTCGTCCGTAACGGCATGGCTTCTGAAGGAACAGGGTTACGACGTCGTCGGCCTTTTCATGAAGAACTGGGAAGACGACGACGACGGCGAATACTGTTCGACCCGTCAGGACTGGATCGACGTCGTTTCCGTCGCGGATTTGATCGGCATCGACGTCGAAGCGGTCAACTTCGCCGCCGAATACAAGGACCGCGTGTTCGCCGAGTTTCTGCGCGAATATTCGGCCGGCCGCACGCCCAATCCGGACGTGCTTTGCAACGCCGAAATCAAGTTCAAGGCGTTCCTCGATCACGCGATGTCGCTCGGCGCGGAAACCATCGCGACGGGACATTACGCGCGCGTGCGCGAGCGCGATGGACTTTTCCAGTTGCTCAAGGCAACGGATTCGACGAAGGATCAGTCGTACTTTCTGCATCGATTGAATCAGGCGCAACTGTCGAAGACGCTCTTTCCGCTCGGCGAAATCCCGAAGACGAAAGTGCGCGAGATCGCCGCGCAAATCGGCCTGCCGAACGCCAAAAAGAAGGATTCGACCGGCATCTGCTTCATCGGCGAGCGGCCGTTCCGCGAATTCCTGAACCGCTATCTGCCGACAAAGCCCGGCCCCATGAAGACGGCCGAAGGCAAGATCGTCGGCGAGCATATCGGGCTTGCGTTCTACACATTCGGGCAGAGAAAGGGCATCGGCATCGGCGGCGCGAAAGACGGCAGCGGCGAACCATGGTTCGTCGCGGGCAAGGACATGGCGTCGAACACGCTCTATGTCGTGCAGGGGCACGATCATCCGTGGCTGCTGTCGCCGACGCTCGTGGCCGGAAACACGAGCTGGGTCGCGGGTTTCGCGCCGGAAGAGGGCGCGGCGTGCGGCGCGAAGACGCGCTATCGGCAGCAGGATGCGGCGTGCCGCTTCGCCAACGCGGACGATGGCCGTTTCGCGCTTCATTTCGACGACGCACAGTGGGCCGTGACGCCGGGACAATCCGCCGTGCTGTATCAGGAAGACGTGTGTCTGGGTGGCGGAATCATCGAACACGCGGCGGCTGGGCACGAGTCGCCGCAAGTTGCGGCGCTCGCTGCGGCGCGTTGAGCATCGCCGGCGGCAAGCGAGCGATCAGCCTCGGCTTCGGTCGGGGCTTATTTCTATCGATCCGATAAAAACTTTTTTGAAACAGTCGCTTGATCGTCTATCTAGTAGTAGATAATTAACGCACACCGAATGCAGGGACAATTGCAGAGATACGCGAAATGGACAAGAACACGGTACGCGACGCTCTACTGGATCACGCTCAGACGCTGTTGATGACGCGCGGCTATAACGGCTTCAGTTTTCGCGATTTGTCCGAACTGGTCGGCGTGAAAACGTCGAGCATTCACTATTATTTCCCGACCAAGGAAGATCTCGCGCTCGAAGCGGTGAATGCGTATAGCGCCGACGTGATGTCGACGATCTACGCGATCGACAGCTCCGCCCCGGCCGACAAGAAACTCGACCGCTATACGAAGCTATTTGGAAGGATCATCGGCGACGGCAATCAGATCTGTCTGTGCGGCATGCTTGCGTCGGATATCGAGTCGCTGCCGGAGAAAGTACGGCACGCGGTGCAATCGTTCTACAAGGCGAATGAAACCTGGCTGGCGAAAGTTCTGGCCGAAGGCGAAGCGCAAGACACGCTCGACGCTGGCGGAAAGCCCGAAGCGGCGGCACGCACCTTGTATGCAGCGTTTCAGGGGAGTTTGCTTGCATGCCGCCTGTTTCAGACGCGGTCGCGGCTTGAAGAGGTCGCAGACGCATTTCGGCGGTAGATAAGCCTGTGGATAACCTTGTGAAAAACCCCTGAACTGGCCGTTGATTATCTACCGTTGAGTAGATAGATTTTGGCGGAATGGAGCATTTCTCTGACCCCGATTCGTCGTTCGAACCATGTCGCCGCACGCGGACCGATGGTTTCAGGAAGAAAAGGGGTTTGGGAGAGAATCGGTCGATCGCGCCCTTCGCCGGTGATCTATCTAGCAGTAGATAATCTTCGATCCCACTTTGCGCTTCCGAGTGCGCCGGAAGCTCCCGCCGCGCGCGGGAGCTTGGTCCAAGAAAGGAATCAGACCGGCGCGGTATCCACGAACGACTGACGCTGCGAAATACGCGCGTAATACTTGTCGAGATTCGGATGTGCGTCGCGCCAGTTCAGATCGGGCATACGGAAATCGAGATAGCCCAGTGCGCAGCCGCAGGCGATATCCGCAAGCGTGAAGCGATTCGCCGAGCACCATTGCTTCGAGCCGATGCCGCGCGCCATCGCGCGCAAGCCGTCTTCGATCTTGTGACGTTGCCGCGCGATCCATTTGTCGCTGCGATGTTCCTCTTCGCGCAACACGCCTTCGAGACGGATCAGCACGGCGGCGTCGAGCATGCCGTCGGCGAGCGCTTCCCAGCAGCGCACTTCGGTGCGCTCGCGCCGCTCCTGCGGCAGCAGCTTGCCGACCGGCGTGAGCGTGTCCACGAACTCGCAGATGACGCGCGAATCGAATACCGCTTCGCCGTCGTCGAGAATGAGGCACGGCACTTTGCCGAGCGGGTTGTAGTCGTGGATCTTCGAATCGGATGCCCAGACGTCTTCGAGCACCAGTTCGCAGTCGATCTTCTTTTCCGCCATGACGATCCGCACCTTGCGGACGAATGGGCTGGGGTGCGAACCGATCAGTTTCATCATCTAATTTTCACGTTGATTCGAAATGCGGGCGTCGACGATCTTAACCGGCGCGCGCGAACCATCGGCGAATTAGAGATAGCGGCGGCCGACAATGTCGCCTGCCGACAACATGAAGCGCACCCGGCGCGCGCCGGGCGTCATGGATCACTGCGCGCTGGCAGTGGTTGCTGCGCCCATTGGCGGACACGGCAGCACCGGCGCCGCGGCGGGTTTGGAACTGGCGCCGCTCTTGCCCTTCGCGGATGCCGAAGGCGCGCTCGCCGTCGCGTGCGGCAAGGAACCGAGGCTGCGCACACCTGCGGAGATCGCGGCGGCGAGTTCGTCGACCGCCTTGCGATGGCCGTCGACGAGCGCGTCGTAACCGGAGCCGACGCGTTCCTGCGCGAGCGTCCGGCATGTCAGCACCGTATCGGATCCGGCGGCGCGCACGCTCCACACGGCGTCGATCACCGCTTGCGCGCCCGGCCACGATTCGAAGCGCTGCACGTTCACCTTCACGCGATATACCGGCACCGATTCCGGATGCGGCGTGCCGTAGACGTCGATCGCACCGAGCTGCTGCGTGAGATCGGCGGAGAGTGCGCGCCGCACTTCGTCGCCCGGCAGCGACGCCCAGCGTTCCTCTTCGAGCACGCGCACCTGCGCGGGACTCGTCTGCACCACCAACTGATTCTTCGCGACCTGCTGCGGCATGTCGACGGGCGCAAGCTCGAAATAGAACGAAGCCTGCGTCGACGGCACGGGCCGCGCGTCGCCGCCGCCGAGCGTGTAGAAACGGCTCGTCGGCGAGGCGCAGGCAGCGAGCATCGCCGCTGCGCTCAGAGTCAACATCAACGAGCCGAACTTCATGGTTTATCTCCCGATTTTCCGCGCAAGAGCGATTCCGGATGGCGCTCCAGATAATCCGCGAGCGAGTTGAGCGATTGCAGCGTGCGCGTGAGTTCCTGCAGCGCCTGATGCACGTCCGACTGAAGCGGCGAATCCGACTGCAACGTCGATTGCGCCTGACCGAACGTCTGCTTGGCCTGCGTGAGCGTGTCGCGCATTTCCGGCAGGACTTCCTTGTCCATCTTGTCGAAGAGCGCGTTGGCGTTCTTGAGCGAGCCGTTCAGATTCGTGCCGATCTCGTCGAACGGAATCTTGTCGATCTTGCGCGCGATGTCGGCGATCTGCAGCTGCAGCTCGTCGAGCGTGTTCGGCACGGTCGGCAGTTCGATCGGATCGTTGCCAACGCTGACCTTCGCGGGCGGCGCTTTCGGGAAGAAGTCGAGCGCGACATACAACTGGCTCGTCAGCAGGTTGCCGGTGCGCAACTGTCCGCGCAGCCCGCGCTTCACGAGCAGTTGCAGCATGTCCTGGCTCGCCACCGAACCTTGCTCCGGCAGCGCCTGACGCGCGCGCTTGCCGAGGCGATCCGGGTAGAGGTCGATCGTGACCGGCATCATGAACGAATGCGACTTCTGATCGTATTGCACGCCGATGCCCGTGACCTGCCCCAGCACGATGCCGCGGAAATCGACCGGCGCGCCGACCGACAGGCCGCGCAGCGACTGATTGAAGTTCATCACGACGTGCACGGCCTCGCCGTCCGGATCGCGCATCGCGTCGGACTGATCGCCGGCCAGACGGAAGGTCGCGTTGTTTTGCGCCTGCGGGCCGGATTGCTGGTTCGGCGGCGTCTGGAACGCGATGCCGCCGAGCACGACCGTTGCGAGCGATTGCGTGTTGAGCGTGAAGCCGCTCGAATCGAGCCGCAGATCGACGCCGCTCGCATGCCACCAGCGCGAGTTGGTGCCGACGTACTGATCGTAAGGCGCGGTGACGAATACCTGCAGCGTGACGCCGGTGCCGTCCTTGTCGAGCGAGAACGCGACGACCTGGCCGACCTGCACGCGCCGGTAATAGACGGGCGAGCCGATATCCAGCGAGCCGAGTGATTCGCCGTGCAGCGTGAACGTATGGCCTTTCTGATCGCCGGTGACGGCGGGTGGCGTTTCGAGCCCGACGAAATAAGTCTCATCGTCGGTCGACTTGCCCGCATCGACGCCGATATACGCGCCGGACAAAAGCGTCGACAGGCCGGTCACGCCGCTTGCCGCAACGCGCGGACGCACGATCCAGAAGCGCGTGTCCTTGACGGCGAAATCGGTGGCTTCCTTGGTGAGCTGCACGTCGACGAGCACGCGCGCGTGATCCTTCGACAGCGTGATCGTCTTCACCGTGCCGATATCCACGTCCTTGAACTTCACTTTCGTCTTGCCGGGCTCGAGGCCTTCCGCGGAAACGAAGCTGATCGTCACGGTCGGTCCGCGGCTCGACACCGTCTTCACGACGAGAATCACGCCGATCAGCGCCGCGACGAGCGGAATCACCCACACGAGCGAGGGCAGCCAGCGGCTGCGCGGCTCGATCACGGGTTCGGGGAGGTTCGGCGGGAGGCCGCCCTTGTCCCCTTTACCGCTGCCGGCGTTGCTGGCGGGCGGCGCGGGCTGCTTCGGGTCGTTCGGACCTTGGGCGCTAGTCATGTTTCTTTCCTGACGGTTCGATGTTGTCCCACATGAGGCGCGGGTCGAATTGCATGGACGCGATCATCGTCAGCACGACCACCGACGCGAACGCGAGCGCGCCCGGTCCCGGCGTGATGACGGCGAGCGACTTGAAGCGCACGAGCGCGATGGTGAGCGTGATGACGAAGACGTCGAGCATCGACCAGCGCCCGATGCCCTCGACGATGCGAAAGAGCGTCGTGCGCTGACGCGGCTGCCATGTGGAGCGCCGCTGCACGCTGATGGTAAGAAAGGCGAGCGTGACGAGCTTGAGCATCGGCACGAGAATGCTGGCGATGAAAATCACCGCCGCGAGCGGATAGTCGCCGTCGTTCCAGAAGAGCGCGACACCGCTCATGATGGTGTCGTCCTCGGAACCGAGAATCGACGACGTATGCATGATCGGAAAGAGGTTCGCCGGAATGTAGAGAATCGCCGCGCTGATGAGCAGTGCCCACGTACGCGCGATGCTGTCCGGATGACGCCGGTGCACGACGGCGTCGCAGCGCGTGCAGCGCTGTTTCTCGACGGTGTGCGCGAGCGGCTGCACGAGTCCGCACGCATGACACGACACGACATTCGCGCGCGACGCCGTGATGAACTGCGTTTCGCGCGCCGCTTCGCCGGTTTTCGGATCGATGGAATCGCTCACGATTTTTGCCTCGCCGTGGTTGTGACGCGCTTCGATCCGCGCGGACCGAGCCTTGCCGCGATGTCCCACAACGCGCGCGGATCGAAGCTCACGACGACGGCGAACATGAGCGTCAGCGCGCCGAACGCGAAGAGCGCCGCTTCGGGAATCACGCGCGCGATGCTCACCATCTTCACGAGCGTGACGAGCACGCCGAGCATGAAGACTTCGATCATGCCCCACGGACGCACGAGCTGAATGCCCCGCAGGATTGCGTTGAAGCCAGGCGGCACGTAACCGGAACGCAGCGGAAGCAGCACGTAGAGCAGGGCAACGAGTTCGCACAACGGAAACAGGATGGTCGAGCAGAAGACGAGCACCGCCATGATTTCCATCTGCTCGTTCCACAACGCGAGGATCGCGCCGATGAGCGTCGTCTCCGACGTGAGGCCGTTCGCCTCCAGCTCGACGATGGGAAAGCCTTGCGCGATCAGGAACGTGAAGAGCGCGGCGAGCGTCATCGCCAAGATCTTGTCGAGGTTCGACGAGATGCTTCGATAGAGCAGCGATCCGCAGCGAGGGCATTTCGCCGAGGTGCGTCGAGGCAATGCACGTTTATGGAAGAGCGCGTCGCATTCGTGACACGCGATCAGGTCATCGGATTCGTTCGCGTTCATTCGCGTTCATGGTCGAGGCCCGAGGCTTGTCGAGCGTATTGGTCGGGCGCCGCGAGACCGGCTCCGACCGGGCATAGCAAACGGCGGGCCAGCGAGATTGGTAGCAGCATGGTATCAAATGGCGCGGGGCGGGCGAATTTGGACAGAACGCTTCTTTACAAGCGGAATTAAACTGCCTGGCCGCCCGTTAATACATCGATGCCGGAATCGGTCGCGGTTCGCGCCTTCATCGACCGTTGCACGCATGGAATAGTTCGTTGCATGGGCGGCACACGAGGCTCGCCGAGCCGGCTCGAAAGCCCGCAAAGCCGCGTCGGGACTGGGTTTGCCGGTTCGGCGCGGGCCTTTTTGCGCGCGCTGGCAATTCGTTATCGTTGAGGTAGCATGGCGGCCTTGAACACTTGTCGTCAGGCGGCGGCAGGCCGTGCGACATCGAACACTTGGGTGAGAGCAATATGGAAAGCACCGCTGGCATCACGGCGAGCGCGCCGGCGCAACGATACAGCGCCACGGCGATCGGTCTGCACTGGCTGATCGCGTTGTTGATCGTGGGCGGCTTCTGGCTCGGCTGGATCATGACGGACATTCCGGGCTTCACGCCGACGAAGCTCAAATACTTCTCGTGGCACAAGTGGATCGGCGTAACGGTGTTCGCGCTCGCGCTGCTGCGCGTCGTCTGGCGCGCCACGCACCAGGCGCCGTCGATGCCCGATGGCATGCCGCGCTGGCAACAGGGCGCGGCGCATCTCACGCATATTCTGCTTTACGCGCTGATGCTCGTCATTCCCGTGTCGGGTTATCTGTACAGCTCGGCGGCCGGCATTCAGGTCGTGTATCTCGGCGTGCTGCCGCTGCCGACGATCATCGGACCGGACAAGGCGCTGAAGGCGACGCTGCGCATCGTGCACATCGCGTTGAACTACACGTTGCTGTTCTTCGTCGTGATGCACGTTCTGGCTGCGCTGAAGCATCATTTCGTCGATCGCGACGGCCTGCTCGGCCGCATGCTGCCGTTTCTCAGATGAACGCGTGTCATTGTTTCCTCGCCGTTGGCAAGGCGTTTCCCGGCGGCTGATTGTGATCGCGTACTTATGATTTCCAATACCGGTTTGTTCATTCGAACCGTTTGAATAGGGCACACATGAAAGTGAAACTCAACCGTTGGATGGCAGCCGCTGCTTGGTTCGCGATGATCGCGGGCGCGCATGCGCAGGTAGACATGAGCAAGAGCACGGTGACAGCCACGTCGAAGCAGATGAACGTGCCCACCGACGGCAAGTTCAACAAGTTCAGCGCGCAGATTGCGTTCGATCCGGCGAAGCCGACGGCGGGCTCGGCGAACATCACGATCGACACCGGCAGCTACGACCTCGGCGACGACGATTACAACAAGCAGGTGCGCGGCGCGGAATGGTTCGACGCGGGCAAGTATCCGAGCGCGACGTTCGTCTCCAGCGCGATCGCCCCGGCGGGCGGCAACAAGTACAACGTGACCGGCAAGATCACGATCAAGGGCAAGTCGCAGACGGTCACGGTGCCGGTGACGGTCACGCAGCAGGGCGCGACGGAAACCTTCGACGGCGCGCTGCCGATCAAGCGCACCCAGTTCGATGTCGGAACGGGCGAATGGAAAGATACGTCGATCGTCGCGGACGACGTCGTCATCAAGTTTCACATCGTTGCCGCGAAGAAGTGAGCGGCGTTTTTGTCACACACGACGCATAGTCAGCGTATCTGGTTAGTCAGGAGAAGAACTTGAAAAAGCTTTCGATCATTGCCGCGAGCGCGCTCGCATTGGGACTGTCGTTCGGCGCCTCGGTGAGCGCATTCGCCGCCGACACGTACAAGCTCGACCCGAACCACACTTATCCGAGCTTCGAGGCGGACCACTTCGGTGGCGTGTCGACGTGGCGCGGCAAGTTCAACAAGAGCAGCGGTGAAGTCACGCTCGACCGCGCGGCGAAGACCGGCACGGTGAACGTGACGATCGACATCGCTTCGGTCAACACCGGCAATGCGAAGCTGGACGAGCATCTGCAAAAGGCCGAGTTCTTCGACGTCGCGAAGTATCCGACAGCCGAGTACAAGGGCACGTCGATCAAATTCGACGGCGACAAGCCTTCCGAAGTGATCGGCACGTTGACGATGCACGGCGTGACGAAGCCGATGAACCTGAAGATCGAGAGCTTCAAGTGCTTCATGAACCCGATGATGAAGAAGGAAGTGTGCGGCGTCGAAGCGACGGCGACCTTCGATCGCGGCGACTTCGGGATGGATTACGGCAAGTCGTATGGTTTCAGCCTGACGACGGTGCTGCATATTCAGGCTGAGGGCGTGAAGCAGTAACTCGCGCTCCATTGCTGCTTCGAGAAGGCTTCGCGTGTCATGCGCGAAGCCTTTTTTGTGGATCGAGTTTTGGGTTTGGCAATTTTTGCAGGCAATCGCCGCCTGCCAATTGAAGGATGGTAGTTTCGCGTGCGCCAGGACCGGCCGCTCCTTGCCAGCCGAAAGCGCGCCAAAATTTGCTCTGCATTCCAAAACGAATATGATCCATGAATTGCGTCCCGACCTCCGCGATGTAACCGTTTGC
Organism: Caballeronia sp. NCF2; assembly: GCF_023631205.1. NCBI lineage: Bacteria > Pseudomonadati > Pseudomonadota > Betaproteobacteria > Burkholderiales > Burkholderiaceae > Caballeronia > Caballeronia sp. NCF2. The sequence goes on from NZ_JALQDN010000002.1 coordinate 26,596, forward strand.
GCTGTCGATTCACTCAATCCCCGGCTTGCCGCGCGGGCGCTGGAAATATCGAGCGCGCACTGCGACTTCGGCGATGTCGTGTTGTTCACGCATGAAGAGATCGCGACCAAAGCGCGCATTGTGCGTACGCCGCATATTGCTTCGCGCGAACAGTACAGCGATTTCGTGCTGAAACAAGTCATTCAGCACATCCGCACGCCTTGGGTGCTGCTGATTCAGTGGGACGGCTACGTCGTCGATCCGTCCGCGTGGCGCGCGGAATTTCTCGACTACGACTACATCGGTGCGCGCTGGCCTTGGTGCACGGACGGCATGTCGGTGGGAAACGGGGGATTTTCCCTGCGTTCGGCGAAGCTCATGCGGCTGCTCGCCAGCGACGCATTCCCGCTGAGCGAAGCAGTCTGGGAAGACGAACTGATCGCCCGCCATTTCCGGCCGATTCTCGAAAGGGAGCACGGCATTCGCTTCGCGCCCGAGGACGTCGCCGATCGATTCTCATACGAAAACACCCAGCCGAGCGGACCGACATTCGGTTTTCACTCGCCACACAATATGCACCGCTATATCAGCGAGGCGGAATTGATCGAACTGCTTCAGATCGCGCATCCGAGCACGATTTCGGGGCGGGCCATGATCGCGCTATATGGCAACTATGTTGGCACCCGTAACGTCGCGACGGCGCAGATCCTGTATGCCCGCATGCGGGAGACGGTAAGCGCGGAACATATCAGGGATACGTTGACTGACTGCGGCTTTTCCGCCGCGGTGTCGCAACTGTGCATCTCATTTTGCGAAGATCGATTGCGCGAGGCGGCGCGATGGGCGGAGGCTCCTGAGCGCTTCATCGCCTGAAATGAAAACGGGCCTGTCCGCGAAGACAGGCCCGGTCGTTCTTATCGGCTCGACGTATTTCACGCATCGCTTCGATACTCGGGGAAAGACGTTTCCTCACGAACCCAATGTGCGGACGACAGCGACATCGCATGAGAAAAGTAAATGGTTGTTCTCTCTGTCGACTGCAGGCAGCGGAAACGCGGCATGGTATGGCGCGCTAGAACTTCGTCCGAAAAGACTTGGTTGAACTCGGGATTGCTCAGGTCGGCGGACAGCGCCGTCGCGAACGGCAAGGTGAACGCCATCGAAGCGCTCATTCCGCCCGTGGCGTGAATGTCCTTGAATAAAGCATGCGGTAGGTACTCGTATTTCTCCGAACGGGAAATAAGGATGCCGCAATGTTTTGAGATCCTGAAGTCGTAGCCGCTATCGAGTTCGGCGACGCAGGTTTCGATGTGGTTGGTGAGATAGATGTCGTCGTGATCCATCCAGAAAAAATGAGTGCAGTCCTCCTGGATGAGATGATTCAACGGAATCCGATACCAGTCGTTTTGGGGAATGCTCTGGGGCGTGTACATCCATACTACGGGCGCGCCGAGATCCATGACGCACCATGCGTAGTTGTCTCCGGCTCCGTTCTGATGCACGCAAATGATATCCGGGCGTCGCGTTTGGGCGAGCAGTTGCAGGACACAACTCCGTAGCAATTCCGGGCGATTGTAAGTCGGGATGAAAATCCCGATTTTGTTTTTCTGTGAGGACGACATAACGTACGGTTGGAACGGACTGATTTGCTCGGCAGCGCATTGCGTGCGGATTCGAGCCTAGTCGAAGTCGAGGTTGTCTTTTGTTCTTGCGTCGAAATTTGATGAAATTCGGGAGCCGGAAAAGCAAACGGGCCAGTCACGATGACTGGCCCGTTTTGGTTTCAGCTTTCAGTGCGCCGCAACGCTCAAACCTGCGCACCCGCATTCGGATCGTTCGGATCGTACTTGTCTTTCTTGTCCTTCACGAGATCCTCGCGCTTCACGCCGAACCACATCGCGAGCGCCGCCGCGACGAACACCGACGAGTAAATGCCGAACAGAATACCGACGGTCAGCGCCAGCGCGAAGTAATGCAGCGTCGGGCCGCCGAAGAAGAACATCGACAGCACCATCATTTCCGTACAGCCGTGGGTGATGATGGTTCGCGACATCGTGCTCGTGATCGCGTGGTCGATCACTTCCTTCACGCTCATCTTGCGTTGCTTGCGGAACGTTTCGCGGATCCGGTCGAAGATAACCACCGACTCGTTCACCGAATAGCCGAGCACCGCGAGAATCGCCGCCAGAACGGACAGCGAGAACTCCCACTGGAAATAGGCGAAGAAGCCGAGAATGATGACCACGTCGTGCAGGTTCGCGATGATGCCCGCGACCGCGTACTTCCACTCGAAGCGGAACGACAGGTAAATCACGATGCCGATAACCACGCATGCGAGCGCGAGCAGGCCGTTCGTCACGAGTTCCTTGCCGACTTGCGGACCGACGAACTCGACGCGCTGCAGCTTCACGGCAGCGTTGTCGGCCTTGAGCGCGGTCATCACCTGATCGCTCTGCTGCGCGGACGTCAAACCCTGCTTGAGCGGCAGACGGATCAACACGTCCTGCGACGTGCCGAAGTTCTGCACCTGCGCGTCGGGATAGCCGAGCTTCGACATCGACGCGCGCACCGGTTCGAGTTGCGCGGCTTGCGGATACTGCACCTCGACGACCGTGCCGCCGGTGAATTCCACCGACAGATGCAGCCCGCGATGCACGAGGAAAAATACGGCCACGAGGAACGTCACGAGCGAAATCACGTTGAAAATCAACGCGCGCTCCATGAACGGCAAATCGCGGCGAATGCGGAAGAATTCCATTGTCTATTGCTCCGGACTCAGCGGATTCAGCGGGACTCGCCCGGTTTCTGTTGATCGATGCCGGGGCCCGAACGACGGCGCACCGTCGGCTTGCCCGTGCGCGCCGGCGCTTGTTCGGTCTGGCGCGGCGCGGCCACTGCGGTCTTCGTCTTGCCCTTGGCCGTTTTCACGATTTCGTCGACGGGCGATTCATCGCCGCGTTGCGCCGCGAGATAAGCCGCCGCGGCCGCTTCGGCATTCGTGCCTTCCGGACGCCACACCTGACCGATCGCGAGCGACTTCAGCTTCTTCTTGCCGCCGTACCACAGGTTCACGAGGCCGCGCGAGAAGAACACCGCCGAGAACATCGACGTCAGAATGCCGATACAGTGCACCACCGCGAAGCCGCGCACCGGACCCGAACCGAACGCGAGCAGCGCGAGGCCGGCGATCAGTGTCGTGACGTTCGAGTCGAGAATCGTCGCCCACGCGTGCTTGAAGCCTTCCTGAATCGCGGTCTGCGGCGGCGCGCCGTTACGCAGTTCCTCGCGGATACGTTCGTTGATCAGCACGTTCGCGTCGATCGCCATACCGAGCGCGAGCGCGATAGCCGCGATACCCGGCAAGGTCAGCGTCGCCTGAAGCAACGACAGCACGGCGACGAGCAGCAGCAGGTTCACCGACAGCGCCAGCATGGAGAACACGCCGAAGAGCAGGTAGTACGCGATCATGAAGACGGCGATCGCGGCGAAACCGTACGTGACCGAATCGAAGCCCTTCTTGATGTTGTCCGCGCCGAGGCTCGGGCCGACCGTGCGTTCCTCGATGATGTCCATCGGCGCGGCGAGCGAACCCGCGCGCAGGAGCAGCGCGAGATCGGTTGCGGCTTGCGGCGTCGGCTGGCCGGTGATCGAGAAGCGGTCGCCGAGTTCGGACTGAATGGTCGCGACCGTCAGCACTTCGCCCTTGCCCTTTTCGAACAGCACCATCGCCATCGGCTTGCCGATGTTGTCGCGCGACACGGACGACACCGCGCGTCCGCCCGCAGAATCCAGACGGATATTGACCGAAGGTCGTTGATGGTCGTCGAAGCCCGCGGACGCGTCGATGATGCGGTCGCCGGTGAAGATCACCTGCTTGCGCAGCAGCACGATGCGATCGCCCTGCTTGAACGCTTCGTCGCCGGGCGGCACCGCGTCGTTCGGGCCGATATAGGTGTTGACCGGATCCGCGAGACGCGCTTCGAGCGTCGCCGTGCGGCCGATGATGTCCTTCGCCTTCGCCGTGTCCTGCACGCCCGGCAGCTCGACCACGATGCGGTCGGAGCCTTGCTGCTGGATCACCGGCTCCGCGACGCCGAGTTCGTTCACGCGGTTATGCAGCGTGGTGATGTTCTGCTTGAGCGCGCTGTCCTCGACGACTTTCTGCGCGGCGGGCGAGAACGTGCCGACGACCTGAAAGCCATCACCGCCCTGGCGCGTCGTCCATTGCAGTTCGGACACGCCCGTCTGGAGCAGCGTGCGCGCGTTGTCCGCGCCCGCCTGATCCGAGAAACTCACGACGACCGATTGCCCGACCCGGTTCACGCCGCCATCGCGGATATTGCGGTCGCGCAGATAGGTGCGCGCATCGGCGGCGTCGGAGTCGAGCTTCTTGTTGAGCGCGCCGGCCATGTCGACCTGCAGCAGGAAGTGCACGCCGCCGCGCAGATCGAGACCGAGGTACATCGGCAGTGCGTGCAGGGCCGTCAGCCAGCGCGGCGAGGCGCTCTGCAGATTCAGCGCGACGATGTACTGCGGATCGCTCGGATCGGTGTTCAGCGCCTTCGAAAGCAGATCCTTCACATGCAGCTGCGTGTCCGTGTCTTTCAGACGTACGCGGATGTTCGCGTTCAGCTGCGAATTGTCGAAGGTGACTTCGTCGGCCTTGATGTTGCTCGCGGCGAGCGCGGCTTCGACGTTCGAAAGCGTGGTCGAGTCGAGCTTGACCGTCGCCTTGCCGCTCGATACCTGAACTGCGGGCGCTTCGCCGAAGAAGTTGGGGAGCGTGTACACGAGGCCGATGACGAGCGCCACCAGCATCACGACATACTTCCAGAGGGGATAACGATTCATGGGAATGGCCGACCGGAAAGTTGGCTTCGGAGGAGAGGGCGTCCGGCGATATGCGCGACGAGCCGGTCTGAAGACCCGGATGGCTCGGTGAGCGAGGCCGCGCCGGACGCGGTGGAACGAGTGGCCTTACAGCGACTTGATCGTGCCCTTCGGGAGAATGGTCGTCACTGCCGCCTTCTGGATGGTGATTTCCGTGCCTTCGGCGATTTCCACGCCGACGTAGGCGTCCGTCACCTTCGTGATCTTGCCGACGATGCCGCCATTCGTCACCACTTCGTCGCCCTTGGCCATGGCGGCGAGCATGTTGCGATGCTCCTTCTGACGCTTCATCTGCGGACGGATCATGATGAAGTACAGCACCGCGAACATCAGGATCAGCGGCAGGAAGCTCATCAGGCTCGATTCCGCGCCACCGGTTGCGCCTTGTGCAAAGGCATTGGAAATGAACGACACGTTGGTCTCTCCGTTGTTACATCGAAATAATTGACTGGAAGTCAGCCCGGCATTCTACCACCCGCACCTGCCCGAAAATGCCCGAATGCGCTTTGCCATCAAGCCGTTACGGACGATTCGCGGGCCTTATCGCAAGCAGTAGAAAGCAGATTGTAAAGCTTGGCGCAACGAAGCCGCGCGTTTTCAATCCACGCCGCGCGCGCGATTCTCCGCGAACGTCTTGCGAAACGCCTCGAACGTATGATTTTCGATCGATTCGCGCACTTCGCCAATGAGTTGCAGGTAATAGTGCAGGTTGTGAATCGTGTTCAATTGCGCGCCGAGAATCTCGCCGACGCGATGCAGATGATGCAGATAGCCGCGCGTGAAGTTCCGGCACGTGTAGCAGCCGCAGGATTCGTCGAGCGGCTTCATCGAGTTCTTGTGCGTCGCGTTCTTGATCTTCAGATCGCCGAAACGCGTGAAGAGCCAGCCGTTGCGCGCGTTGCGCGTGGGCATCACGCAGTCGAACATGTCGACGCCCGCCGCGACGCCCGCGACGAGATCCTCCGGCGTGCCGACGCCCATCAGGTAATGCGGCTTGTCGGCGGGCAGCTTCGGGCCGATGTGATTCAGCACGCGCATCATGTCTTCCTTCGGCTCGCCGACCGACAGCCCGCCGATCGCGAGGCCGTGGAAACCGATGTCCGAGAGGCCCGCGAGCGATTCGTCGCGCAGGTCTTCGAACATACCACCCTGCACGATGCCGAAGAGCGCGTTCGGATTGCCTAGCCGGTTGAACTCGTCGATGGAGCGCTTCGCCCAGCGCATCGACATGCGCATGGAATCGGCGGCGTCCTTGTGCGAGGTGGGAATGCCATTGGTCGAGTAGGGCGTGCATTCGTCGAACTGCATGACGATGTCGGAGTTCAGCACCTTCTGAATCTGCATCGATACTTCCGGCGACAGGAAGAGTTTGTCGCCATTGATCGGCGACGCGAACGTGACGCCATCTTCGGTGATCTTGCGCAGATCGCCGAGCGAAAATACCTGGAAGCCGCCGGAGTCAGTCAAGATCGGCCGGTTCCATCCCATGAACTTGTGCAGGCCGCCGTGCGCGCCGATCACTTCGAGACCGGGACGCAGCCACAAATGGAATGTGTTGCCGAGGATGATCTGCGCGCGGATCTCTTCGAGTTCGCGCGGCTGGATTGCCTTGACGGTGCCGTAAGTGCCGACCGGCATGAAGATCGGCGTTTCGACGACGCCGTGATTGAGCGTCAGACGGCCACGGCGCGCCTGGCCATCGGTCGTCAGCAGTTCGAACTTGAGCCCGTTGTCGGGCGGAGTGTGGGTTGCGGTCATTTGAGTTCCTGCCACTGGAAAACAGTCCAGCGCATCGGTTGAGAAAACTAGTCGCGGCGAGTCAGAAGCATTGCGTCGCCGTAGCTGAAGAAACGGTACTTTTGCTCGATTGCGTGACGATATGCATCGCGAATCGTATCCATGCCGGCGAACGCGGAGACGAGCATCAGCAGCGTCGACTTCGGCAGATGGAAATTCGTCACGAGCCGGTCGACGACGCGAAACGCGTAGCCCGGCGTGATGAAGATATCGGTTTCGGCCTGCGTCGCCGAGAGCGGGCGGTTCGCTTGCGCGGCGTCGCGCGCGGCGGCTTCGAGCGCGCGCATCGACGTCGTGCCGACCGCGATCACCTTGTTGCCGCGCGCCTTCACCGCCGCGATGCGATCGACGAGCGATTGCGGCAGGTCGTACCACTCGCTATGCATCTTGTGCTCCGCGATGTTCTCGACGCGCACCGGCTGGAACGTGCCCGCGCCGACGTGCAGCGTCAGCGTCGCGCGCTCGACGCCGCGTTTTTCGAGTTCGGCGAACAGCGCGTCGTCGAAGTGCAGGCCGGCGGTCGGCGCGGCGACCGCGCCCGGATTTGCCGCATAAACGGTCTGATAGCGCGTTTCGTCGTAGGCGTCGGCGTCGTGCTCGATGTACGGCGGCAGCGGCAAGCGCCCGTATTGCTCGATGAGCGTCAGGCATTCGGCAGGGAAGTGCAGCGTGTAGAACGGCTCGACGCGTTCGCCGACGGTCACGTCGAACGCATCCGCGAGGCGGATCGTCGTGCCTTCGGCCGGGCTCTTGCTCGCGCGGATCTGCGCGAGCGCCGTGGTCGCGCCGGTCAGCCGCTCGACCAGCACCTCGACGCGCCCGCCGCTGGCCTTCTGGCCTGGAAAGCGCGCCTTCAGGACTTTGGTATCGTTGAACACCAGCAGATCGCCGGGTGCGAGCAGGTTCGGCAGCTCGGAGAATCGGCGGTCGACGAGCGCGCCATCGGACACCTCGAGCAGACGGCTCGCGCTGCGCTCGGCGAGCGCGTTCTGCGCGATCAGCTCGGGCGGCAGATTAAAATCGAAATCGGAAAGCGTGAACATGGCTTGAACGTAGCGCGAACGGGCGCGAACGAAGTGCAATCGCGCCGAACAAACCTCATATTGTACTTGCGAAGAGAGTCAATGCCCTTGTCCGACCGCCGCGCCGCCGCCACGACCGATCCGCTGACCCTGGAGGAAAGGGACGCGCCGCGTGCCGCCGCGCCGGCGAAAAAGAAGGCGAAAGCGGACGAAAAGCCGAAAACCGTCGTCAAGACGGCGGACAAGCTCGCCAAGCTCGGCCTGAAATCCGACATCGATCTCGTCCTTCATCTGCCGATGCGCTATGAGGACGAAACGCAGATCACGCCCATCGGCGAGCTGATTCCGGGCGACATCGCGCAGACCGAAGGCGTCGTTTTCGACAACGAGATCGCGTATCGGCCGCGCCGTCAGTTGCTCGTGAAAATCCACGACGATTCCGGCGACGAACTCACGCTGCGCTTTCTCAACTTCTACGGCTCGCAGGTCAAGCAAATGGCGATCGGCGTGCGTCTGCGCGTACGCGGCGATGTGCGCGGCGGCTTTTTCGGGCTGGAGATGGTGCATCCGGCGGTACGTCCCGTCGATGACGACACGCCGCTGCCGCAAGCGCTGACGCCGGTTTATCCGTCGACGGCGGGAATTTCGCAGGCGTATTTGCGCAAGGCGATCGACAACGCGATCACGCGCGTCGATCTGCCCGAACTGCTGCCCGCGCCGATCGCGAAGGCGCATTTGCAGCCGCTCAACGTGCCCGGTCTGCTCGACGCCGTGAAGACGCTCCATCATCCGCGCGCCGATTCCGACGAAACCGCGCTGATCGACGGCACGCATCCGGCGTGGACGCGCATCAAGTTCGAGGAACTGCTGGCGCAGCAGTTGTCGCTCAAGCGCGCGCACGAAGAGCGCCGCACGCGCGCCGCGCCCGCGATGCCGCGCCGCGCGCCGGACGACGACGCGTCGCTCGTCGTGCGTCTGTTGCGCGCGCTGCCGTTCGCGCTGACTGGCGCGCAGCAGCGCGTGGTCGCGGAAATCGCGGGCGAACTGACGCTCGCGCATCCGATGCAGCGTCTGCTTCAGGGCGATGTCGGCAGCGGCAAGACGATCGTCGCGGCACTCGCGGCGGCGCAGGCCGTCGACGCGGGTTATCAGGCCGCGCTCATGGCGCCGACCGAAATTCTCGCGGAGCAGCACGCGCGCAAGCTGCGCGGCTGGCTAGAGCCGCTCGGGGTCACGGTCGCGTGGCTCGCGGGCAGTCTCAAGGCGAAGGACAAGCGTTCCGCGCTCGAAGCAGCGGCGCTCGGCACGGCGAAACTCGTCATCGGCACGCACGCGATCATTCAGGACGCGGTCGAATTCGCGCGCCTCGGGCTCGTGATCGTCGACGAGCAGCATCGCTTCGGCGTCGCGCAGCGGCTCGCGTTGCGCGCGAAGGCGCTGAACGCGGCTGACGGAAAAGCCGATTTCCAGCCGCATCAACTGATGATGTCCGCGACGCCGATCCCGCGCACGCTCGCCATGACGTACTACGCCGATCTCGATGTCTCGACCATCGACGAACTGCCGCCCGGCCGCACGCCGATTCTCACCAAAGTAGTGTCCGACGGACGGCGCGACGAGATCATCGGCCGCGTGCGCGAGGCGGCGCTGACCGGAAGGCAAGTGTATTGGGTCTGTCCGCTGATCGAAGAAAGCGAGACACTTCAGCTTCAGACGGCCGTTGAAACTTACGAGACGCTCGTCGCCGCGCTGCCGGAACTGCGCGTCGGGCTGGTTCATGGCCGGCTCGCACCCGCCGAAAAAGCCGCCGTGATGGACGCGTTCTCGCGCAACGAAGTGCAATTGCTCGTCGCGACGACGGTGATCGAAGTCGGCGTGGACGTGCCGAACGCATCGCTGATGGTGATCGAGCATGCCGAGCGCTTCGGCCTCGCGCAGTTGCATCAGTTGCGCGGACGCGTGGGGCGGGGCAGCGCGGCGTCCATCTGCGTGCTGATGTACTCGAATCCGTTGTCGCAGACGGCGCGTGCGCGGCTGCAAACGATGCGCGAAACGACCGATGGCTTCGAGATCGCCCGGCGCGACCTGGAAATTCGCGGTCCCGGCGAGTTTCTCGGCGCGCGGCAATCGGGCGAAGCGATGCTGCGATTCGCGAGTCTTGAAAACGACGGCTGGCTGATCGAACCGGCGCGCGCCGCCGCCGATCAGATGCTTGCGCAGTTTCCCGACGCCGTCACGCGCCATCTGGCGCGCTGGCTCGGCGCGCGGGAGCACTATTTGAAGGCTTGACTGAACTCGCGCGGGCCATGTCGGTCCCTATTTAACCTGCGCGGACCGGCGAATCGGCAAAAGTTGTCGAACGGCAGCCGGCGGGTGTATAACTCAAACCTATCGAATCAATGTATTTCATTGGCCTCCAATGACCCTCACCGAATTGAAGTACATCGTCGCGGTCGCGCGTGAACGGCATTTCGGCCGCGCGGCCGAGGCGTGCTTCGTCAGCCAGCCGACCTTGTCGGTGGCAATCAAGAAGCTCGAAGACGAACTGAACGTGCAGATCTTCGAGCGCGGCACGAGCGAAGTCAGCGTAACGCCGATCGGCGAGCAGATCGTGACGCAGGCGCAGCGCGTGCTCGAACAGACGCTCGCCATCAAGGAAATCGCCAAGCAGGGCAAGGATCCGCTCGTCGGACCGCTGCGTCTGGGCGTGATCTATACGATCGGACCGTACCTTCTGCCGACGCTCGTCAAGCAGATGATCAAGTCCGTTCCGCAGATGCCGCTCATGCTCCAGGAGAACTACACGCTCAAACTGATCGAGCTTCTGAAGCAAGGCGAAATCGATGTCGCGATCATGGCGCTGCCGTTCCCTGAAACCGGCCTGATGGTGCGCGCGCTCTACGACGAGCCGTTCGTCGTCGCGATGCCGTCGGGGCACGCGTGGGAGAACCGTGCGAAGATCGATCCGGACGATCTCAAGCAGGAAACCATGCTGCTGCTCGGCAGCGGCCATTGCTTCCGCGATCACGTCCTCGGCGTGTGCCCGGAACTGATGCGCTTCTCGCAGAACGCGGACGGCATCCAGAAGACGTTCGAAGGCTCGTCGCTGGAAACGATCCGTCATATGGTCGCGAGCGGCGTCGGCATTACCGTGTTGCCGCGCATGTCGGTGAGCGAGGTGAAGCCGCACGCGGCGGGCATCGATTCGGGTCTGCTCAGCTACGTACCGTTCGACGAGCCCGTGCCGGACCGGCGCGTCGTGCTCGCGTGGCGCAAGAGCTTCACGCGCATGCCCGCGATCGACGCCATCTGCGACGCAATCGCCAATTGCGATCTGCCGGGCGTGAAAAAGCTCGATATGCCGGTCGCCGTGAACTGACTCGGCTGTCCCCACGAAACGCCGCGCTCTGGCAACGGAGCGCGGCGTTTTCTTTTTTGCGGTAGCGCGCGCAAGCGAAACCGGCACTTCGCTTGATCTATCGCATATATAAATTTAATCGAATTATAAAAACCGATAGCTTGCGTTACGATCCTTCTCAGATGACGACACAGAGAGGATTTCATGACCGCCGCGACCTTCTTCGACCGCTGGAGTGACCTTCGCCAGATGGCGGTCTCGATCCTCGCCGATTTCGCAAGCGCCGCATGACGCGCGGCCGATCCGCATTCATCTCACGCCGAACCTCAAAAACAGGAGCATCACGATGACGACTCAACGACTCACGACCGCAGCAGGCGCACCCGTCGGCGACAACCAGAACTCGCAGACCGCAGGTCCACGCGGCCCGGTCACGCTGCAAGACTTCTGGCTCGTCGAAAAGCTCGCGCACTTCGACCGCGAAGTGATTCCCGAGCGCCGCGTGCACGCGAAGGGCTCGGGCGCTTTCGGCACGTTCCGCGTCACCCACGATATCTCGCGCTACACGAAGGCGAAGCTGTTCGCCGACATCGGTAAGGAAACGCCGATCTTCATGCGCTTTTCCACGGTCGCGGGCGAGCGCGGCGCCGCGGACGCCGAACGCGACGTGCGCGGCTTCTCGATCAAGTTCTACACGGAAGAGGGCAACTGGGACGTCGTCGGCAACAACACGCCGGTGTTTTTCATCCGCGATCCGCTGAAGTTTCCCGACTTCATCCACACGCAAAAGCGCGATCCGTACACGAATATGCGCAGCAATGTCGCGGCGTGGGACTTCTGGTCGCGTCATCCGGAATCGCTGCATCAGGTGACGATTCTCATGAGCGACCGCGGCATCCCGAAGAACTACCGTCAAATGCACGGCTTCGGATCGCACACGTTCTCGTTCATCAATGCCGACGGTGAGCGCTTCTATGTGAAGTTCCATTTCAAGTCGCAGCAGCCGCTCGAGAACTATACCGACGCCGAAGCCGCCGCCGTGATCGCCGCCGATCGCGAGAGCGCGCAGCGCGATCTCGTCGACAACATCGACAAAGGCAATTTCCCGCGCTGGAATTTCCGCATTCAGGTGATGACGGAAGACGAGGCTGCGAAGTCGAAGGTGAATCCGTTCGACATCACGAAAGTGTGGTCGCACAAGGACTATCCGCTGATCGACGTCGGCGTGATCGAGCTGAATCGCAATGCGCAGAACTACTTCGCGGACGTCGAGCAGGCCGCCTTCACGCCGGCGAACGTGGTGCCGGGCATTGGCTTCTCGCCGGACCGGCTGTTGCAGGGGCGTCTTTTCTCCTATGGCGACACGCAGCGCTATCGGCTCGGCGTCAACCATCATCAGATTCCGGTGAATGCGCCGCGTACGTCGGTCGCGAACACGTTTCATCGCGATGGCGCGATGCGGACCGACGGCAACCTCGGCGGCCGCGTGAACTACGAGCCGAACCGTTACGGCGAATTCGCGCAGGACGTGAACGCAAACGAGCCGCCGCAAGCGGGCGGGATGGTGCATCGCTACGACCATCGCGAGGACGACGATTACTACAGCCAGCCGGCAGCGCTTTTCAGACTCTTCGACGAAGCCCAGCGCGAACGCTTCTTCGGCAACATCGCGCGGCACATTCATGGCGTGCCGAACGAGATCGTCGCGCGGCAGATCGGGCATTTCCGCCGTATCGATCCGGCGTATGCGCAAGGCGTGATCGATGCGCTCGCGAAGCTCGGGCAGACGATCGAAGAGCAGGACACCGCAGCCGTCTGACGGCGGCGCTTTCGGAAACACGGGAGAACACATCATGTCTCAGGCGTTGCATCACATCGCACAGGCCGTCGAGCAGATCGACGCAACGAGCGTTCGGGCATCGCGCGGCGTGCGCGTCGCGATCGCGTTCGGGATCGTCGCGGTGGGATACGGGCTGATCGTCGCGGGCGGTGTCGCGGGCGCGTGATAGCGTCGCCGTGCAATGAATCGTTCCCCGTTTATACGATAAACTGTCGAACGCTCGAAACGCCGCGCGGCAAGCTCTTGCGCGCGGCGTTCGCACCTTTCGAATCAACTCTCTCTCGGAGTCATCATGGCGAAGAAAGGCATTGCACCCGCCGTCAATATCGGCATCAGCGACAAAGACCGCAAGAAGATCGCCGACGGGCTGTCCCGCCTGCTGGCCGACACGTACACGCTGTATCTGAAGACCCACAACTTTCACTGGAACGTCACGGGTCCGATGTTCAACACGCTGCATCTGATGTTCGAGACCCAGTACAACGAACTGGCGCTCGCCGTCGATTCGATCGCCGAACGCATTCGCGCACTGGGCGTGCACGCGCCGGGCAGCTACAAGGACTTCGCGAAGCTGTCGTCGATTCCGGAAGCGGACGGCGTGCCGGCCGCCGAAGACATGATCCGCCAACTCGTGGAAGGCCAGGAAGCCGTCGTCCGCACCGCGCGCGAGATCTTCCCGGCGACGGAAGCCGCGAACGACGAGCCGACCGCCGACCTGCTCACGCAACGCATGCAGACGCACGAGAAGACCGCGTGGATGCTGCGCGCGATGCTGGCCTGAAGCGCTCGGCCTCGACATGACGAAACCCCGCTTTCACGCGGGGTTTTTGCTTTTCGGGCTGATCTAAAATAGCTCGTCGTGAATTTCGCTCCCAGGTCCGCCATGTTCGCCCGTTTTCCGCTCTACATGCGCCTCGTGCGCCTCGACAAGCCTATCGGCAGCCTGCTGCTCTTGTGGCCGACGCTCAATGCGTTGTGGATCGCGTCGAGCGGCCATCCGTCGCCGATGCTGCTCGTCATTTTCATCGTCGGCACGATATTGATGCGCTCGGCGGGCTGCGCGATAAACGACTACGCGGATCGCGATTTCGACCGCTACGTGAAGCGCACGGCGGAGCGGCCGATCACATCGGGCAAGATCAAGGCGTGGGAAGCCGTGGCGCTCGCGGCGGCGCTCTCGCTCGTCGCGTTCCTGCTGATCCTGCCGCTCAACACGCTCACGAAGGAACTGTCGGTGTTCGCGCTGTTCGTGGCGGGTTCGTATCCGTTCACCAAGCGTTTCTTCGCGATCCCGCAGGCGTATCTGGGCATCGCGTTCGGCTTCGGCATTCCGATGGCCTTCGCCGCCGTGCAGAACCAGGTGCCGATGCTCGCGTGGATCATGCTCGCGGCGAACGTGTTTTGGTCGGTCGCGTACGACACCGAATACGCGATGGTCGATCGCGACGACGACATCGAGATCGGCATTCGCACGTCCGCGCTCACCTTCGGGCGATACGACGTGCTTGCCGTCATGCTCTGCTACGCGATAACGCTCGCGATTTACGTGGGCATCGGCGTCGCGCTGGGCTTCCGCTGGCCCTACTGGCTCGGCTGGCTCGCAGCGGCGGGCTGCGCGGTTTATCACTATGGGCTGATCCGCAATCGTGAGCGCATGGCGTGCTTCGCCGCGTTCAGGCATAACAACTGGCTCGGCGGGATGTTGTTTGCGGGGATTGCGTTGCAGTATGCACTGTCGAACTGATCCCGTTCGCGTGGATCGGGTGCCGCAACGTGTGCAACGCACGTTGCGACATCGCGCCGCCCGCTGTTTTATTCCGGCCTGCGAAATGGTCTGAGAACGACAAATTTGTTCACATTGAAGTCTCGCGGTCTTATCTTTTGATAAGTTCGCCAAGTTAGGCAACTAGCTAATCCTTTGGGCGCGTCTGAAAGACGCGTTATACACCGCCCGGCAATTCGATTGCGAATGCGCCGGCCTTCCTTCGACAAGCCAACCGAACGCCGCGGGGTATTTCCGCGCGGCTGCATTCGTTCGTTTGCTTTACTTCCAATGTGTCAGTCATGGGTTTTCTCGCTCGCTTCGATCTAACCGGACTCGCATCCCGAAACGGAGTCACGCATCTCATCGAGACCGGCTATGGACGAGGCGACTCGTGCCGTGCCGCCTTGGGCGCGGGTTTCGCGAAAGCGCTGTCCTGCGAAATCTTCGAACCGCTCTTCGCCGAAGCGGAGCAAAGCGAGCGGCTCAATGTGGTGAACGCGGACAGTCTCACCTTTCTGCGCTCCGATTCGGTGACCGGCGTGCTCGCCGAACAGCGCTGCCTCGTGTTTCTCGACGCACACTATCCGGGCGCGGACCATGGCGGCAAGAGTTACATGAGTCAGGAACACTCTCCGACCGAGCGCCTGCCGTTGCTCGCGGAACTTGAACTCATGCGCGGGCGGGCCAGTGACGCGCTTATCGTGCTGGACGATGTACGCATCTACCGGCGCGAGTTTCAGACAAGCTGCGGGACGCTTCCGGATTGGGCCGAAAACGGCTTCGATCAGGAAGCGGCGTTCCTCGAACTGCTGGCGTCGTTCGACTCCTCGCACACGCTGCACTGGCATTCCGAGGATACGGGCTACGCGGTCCTGTGGCCGCGCGCATGGGGCGAATACGCGCTGAAAAAATGGGTGATGCCCGGCGACCAGACGCAGCCGTTCGCGCTCACCCTAGGCGTTCCCGGCACGACCTGCATCTCGCTCAACCGCCGCTTGCTCGACGCTCGTTTCAGCAATCGCTGGCTCGTGGGCAATGGGCTCGATATCGGCGGCGGCAATGACAGCATCGCGCTGTATCGATCGTTGTTTCCGCGTATCGACAGGGTGACGGTCTACGAGTGGGAGCAGGGCGACGCGCAATATCTCGAGAACGTTCAGGACGACAGCTTCGATTTCGTCTATTCCGGGCACTGCCTCGAACACATGATCGACCCGCGTGTCGCGATGCGCCACTGGTTGCGCGTGCTCAAGCCGGGCGGCCATCTCGTCATCACCGTGCCGGACGAGGATCTCTACGAGCAGGGCATGTGGCCGTCGACGTTCAACGGCGACCACAAGCACACGTTCACCCTATACAAGCGGGAAAGCTGGTCGCCCGTTTCGATCAACGTTGTGGATTTGCTGCGCAGTTTCGAGCGCGAAGTCAGCATCAAGAAGGTCGAGCTTCTGGATCACAGTTTCCTGCACGGCATGGAGCGCTACGATCAGACGCGCACCGCATTCTCGGAATGCGGCATAGAATTCGTCGTGCAGAAACTTTGAGAGCGCGGCGCCCTCAAGCCCCGCCCAACTCATCCCCCATCTCTCTCGCCCGCGCTTCTGCCGCGAGCGCGCCGCGCACGATCGCATCCTTCACGCCTTGCGCCTCGAACGATGCGAGCGCCGCCGCCGTCGTGCCGCCCTTCGACGTCACGCGCTCGCGCAGCACGCTCGCCGGCTCGCCCGATTGCGCGGCGAGTTGCGCCGCGCCGGTGAAGGTCGCGACCGCGAGCGCGCGCCCTTGCTCCTCATCCATACCGAGCTGGCGCGCGGCTTCCTGCATCGCTTCGATGAAATAGAACACGTAGGCCGGGCCGCTGCCGGAGATCGCGGTGACGGCGTCGAGCTTCGCTTCGTCGTCGAACCAGACGGCCGTGCCGACCGCTTCCAGCACTTGCGACGCGAGCGCCTTCGCCGCATCGGTGACGCCAGGCAGCGCGGCGAGCCCCGTCACGCCCATGCCGATCAGCGCGGGCGTGTTCGGCATCGTGCGCACGATCTGCGCGTAGCCGTTCAGCCAGCGCGAAAGATCCGTCGCGCGAATGCCGGCCGCGATGCTGATGATCGTCTGCTTCGACAGATGCGGCGCGAGCGCTTCGGCCACGCTCTTGAGCACTTGCGGCTTCACCGCGAGCACGATCGCGTCGTAGCCGGCGAGCGCTTCGTCGACAGCCGCGCCCGTCGCGATGCCGAACTGCTTCGCCGTGCGCGCGCGCGCTTCGTCGTTGATGTCGATGGCATAGATGTCAGCGGGCGCCGTGCCGCGCTTGATGAGACCGCCGATGAGCGCCGCGGCCATGTTGCCGCCGCCGATGAATGCAATTTTCATGGTTGATGGTGAAGTCAGTTGGTGTAATTGCGCGCGCCGAAAATCGCGGTGCCGATGCGGACCATCGTCGCGCCTTCGAGCACGGCCGCTTCGAGATCGGCGGACATGCCCATCGACAGCGTGTCGAGATCGAGGCCGTCGGCGCGCAGCGCGTTCATCAGTTCGCGCAGGCGCGCGTGCGGTTCGCGTTGCGCGTCGAGTGTTTCGGCGGGTTCGGGAATCGCCATCAGGCCGCGCAGACGCAAGCCCGGCAGGGCGGCGACCGCATGCGCGAGCGCGGCGGCCTCATCCGGTTCGACGCCGCTCTTCGATGCCTCGCCGCTCACGTTCACCTGCACGCATACGTTGAGCGCGGGCGCGCTTGGCGGACGTTGTGCGGAAAGACGTTCGGCGATCTTCAGGCGATCGATGGAATGCACCCAGTCGAACTGCTCGGCGACGACCTTCGTCTTGTTCGATTGCAGCGGCCCGATGAAATGCCATTCGATTTCGCCGCGCAGATCCGCGAGCTCGGCGATCTTCGCGATGCCTTCCTGCACGTAGTTCTCGCCGAACGCGCGCTGGCCGGCTTCGAAGGCGGCGCGCACGTCGTCGGCGGGAAAGGTCTTGGACACGGCGAGCAGCTTGACGGAATCCGCATCGCGCGACGCTTCGTGCGCCGCCTTCGCGATGCGTTGCCGGACTTCTTCGAGATGTTGGGCGATGGACATGCTTGAGGCTCGGGACGGTCGAGCCGCTCATTATACGAAGCGGCCTCAACCGTACAGCAGATGTTCCAGCAGTTGAATCCAGTGCGTGACGGGCGTCGACGTGCCGCTTTGCAGATGCGCGATGCA
Organism: Caballeronia sp. NCF2; assembly: GCF_023631205.1. Taxonomy (NCBI): domain Bacteria; kingdom Pseudomonadati; phylum Pseudomonadota; class Betaproteobacteria; order Burkholderiales; family Burkholderiaceae; genus Caballeronia; species Caballeronia sp. NCF2. Next base: position 44,453 of record NZ_JALQDN010000002.1, read on the forward strand.
GCCGACATTCGCCGACACGATCATCTGCGGTTCCAGCTTTTCCAGCCGGTCGAGCTTCTGATTGCGCAGCGTGTACGAGAGCTTCGGCTGCAAGACCGAATACGTGCCAGCCGATCCGCAGCACAGATGGCTGTCCGCAGGCAGGCGCACTTCGAGGCCGAGCGCGGTCAGCAGATGCTCGACGCGTCCGCGAATCTGCTGCCCGTGCTGCAGCGTGCACGGCGGATGAAATGCGACCGTATGCACGCCGCGCCGCCGCGCGAGCGCGACCAGCTCTTCTTCGTACATCGGCAGGATTTCGGCGAGATCGCGCGTGAGATCGACGATCTTTTGCGCCTTCGCCGAGTACGCCGGATCGTTGCGCAGCAGATGCGCGTATTCCTTGACGGTCGCGCCGCAGCCCGACGCGTTCATCACGATCGCCTCGACGCCGTTTTCGACATACGGCCACCATGCGTCGATGTTGTTGCGCACGTCGTCGAGCGCGTCGTCGTTGTAGCCGAGATGCAGGCGGATCGCGCCGCAGCAGCCCGCGCCCGGCGCCGTGACGATCTCGATGCCGAGCGCGTCGAATACGCGCGCCGTCGCCGTGTTGACGTTGGGCATCATCGCCGGCTGGACGCATCCGGCGAGCATCAGCATCTTGCGTTCGTGCTTGTTGGTCGGCGCGGCGAGCGGGCGCTCGGGCAGCGGAATCTTCGCGCGCAGCTTGCGCGGAAGAATGCCGCGGAACTGCTGACCGAGCTTCATCGCGGGCGTGAAGAGCGTGCTGTTCGGCAGGAAGCTTGCGAGCAGACGCCGTTGCAGACGCTGACGCATCGGCCGCTCGACCTTTTCTTCGACGACCTTGCGCCCGATCTCGACGAGCTTGCCGTATTGCACGCCGGACGGACACGTGCTTTCGCAATTGCGGCAGGTGAGGCAGCGGTCCAGATGCAGTTGCGTGCTGCGCGTGACGGGCGCGCCTTCGAACATCTGCTTCATCAGATAGATGCGCCCGCGCGGCCCGTCGAGCTCGTCGCCGAGCAACTGATACGTCGGGCAGGTCGCCGTGCAGAAGCCGCAGTGCACGCACTTGCGCAGAATGGCGTCGGCTTCGTCGCCATCGGCCGTGCCGCGGATGAAATCGGCGAGATTGGTTTGCATCGATGCGCCTAGAAGTCTGGATACAAACGCGCGCGATTGAAGATGCGCGCCGGATCGAACGCAACTTTCAATCCACGGTGAATTTTCATGAGCGGCGCGGGCAGCGGCGTGAAAACGCCTGCATTGCGATCGTAGGCGGAGCCGGCGCGGAAGATCGTCGCGTGGCCGCCCGCCTGTTTCGCGCTGATGCGCACGGTTTGCGGATCGGTGTCGGTGATCCACCAGCGTTGCGCGCCGCCCCATTCCATCAGTTGCGCGCCCGGCAGATGCAGCGGCTCGGCGATCGACGGCAAAGCGAGCCGCCACAGCGCCGAACGCGGTTCGATGACAGCGAAGAACGGATCGGTCTGTTCGCGCATGCCGATCCAGAATCGGTCGGCTTCGACCGCATCGACGACCTCGCCGCCGAGCGTGTTGCGCGCGGTTTTCACGGCTGCTTCGGCGCCCGCGAGACGCAGCGCGAGCGTGCCGTCGCGCCACGCGCTGCCGCAGATCGGCAGCGGATGCCCGCCCCATTCGTTGAGCTTGCGCACGCCGTCTGTCGCGTGCATGTCGAATTTCAGCGTGGCTTCGGCGACGGGGCGCGGCAGCACCTTGATCGACAGTTCGAGAATCAGGCCAAGCGTGCCGAGCGATCCGGCGAGCAGGCGCGACACGTCATAGCCCGCGACATTCTTCACGACTTGCCCGCCGAAGTGCAGCACTTGTCCGTGGCCGTTCATGACGACCGCGCCGAGCACGAAGTCGCGCGGCGCGCCGGTCCATGCGCGTCGCGGGCCCGCAAGCCCCGCGGCGATGCAGCCGCCGAGCGTCGCGTTGCGCCCGAAATGCGGCGGCTCGAACGGCAGCATCTGATTATGCTCACGCAGCGCCGCTTCGATTTCGGCGAGCGGCGTGCCGCTTCGAGCGGTGATGACGAGCTCCGCCGGATCGTACGCGATGATGCCGCGATACGCCCGCGTGTCGAGGATCTCTCCCTGGAGCGTCTGACCGTACCAGTCCTTCGTGCCGCCGCCGCGGATACGCAGCAGCGTGCCGGTTTCTGTGGCGCGGGCGATCCTCTCCGACCAGCCGGCGACGACGTCGTCCTGTTCCATGGGTGTTCCGCTCTCGAATTCTGGTTTTCTATGGCAGTCCGGTCGATTGTACCGGCCGCTTAACGGCGCCACACGCGGGGAAACGTGGATAGCGGAACGCGTTCTCCCGGCTAGAAGCGCGGCAACTCGGGGTGCGGCAACAGGCCGCCGCGCACGTGCATCTTGCCGTATTCGGCGCAGCGCGCGCGCGTCGGAATGCCCTTGTCGGGGTTGAGCAGACCCGGCGGATCGAACGCGCGCTTCACGGCGAAGAACGCGTCGCGCTCTTCGGGCGAGAATTGCACGCACATCGAATTGATCTTCTCGATGCCGACGCCATGCTCGCCCGTCACCGTGCCGCCGAGTTCGACGCACGCCTCCAGGATGTCGCAGCCGAACGCTTCCGCGCGATGCCACTCGTCGAGATCGTTGCCGTTGAAGAGAATCAGCGGATGCATGTTGCCGTCGCCCGCATGGAACACGTTGATGCAACGCAGCGCGTACTTCTTCTCCATCTCTTCGATGCGCGCGAGCAGCGGCCCGATCGCGCGGCGCGGCACGGTGCCGTCCATGCAGTAATAGTCCGGCGAGATGCGGCCGGCCGCCGGAAACGCGTTCTTGCGGCCCGACCAGAACTTGAGGCGCTCGGCTTCTGAACGCGAGATCTGGATGCGCGATGCGCCGTGTTCGCGCAGCACCGCCGTCATGCGGACGATTTCCTCGGCGACTTCATCGTGCGTGCCGTCGGATTCGCATAGCAGGATCGCGGCGGCGTCGAGATCGTAGCCCGCGTTGACGAATTCCTCGACGGCGCGCGTCGCGGGCTTGTCCATCATTTCGAGTCCGGCCGGGATGATGCCCGCCGCGATGATCGCGGCAACCGCGTTGCCGCCTTTCACGACATCGTCGAAGCTCGCCATGATGACTTGCGCGGTCTGCGGCTTCGGAATCAGCTTGACGGTGATCTCCGTGACGATCGCGAACATGCCTTCACTGCCGATCATCACCGCGAGCAGATCGAGGCCGGGCGCATCGGGGCCGAGCGAGCCGAATTCGATGACATCGCCGTCCATCGTCACCGCGCGCACGCGCAGGACGTTGTGAACCGTGAGCCCGTATTTCAGGCAGTGCACGCCGCCCGAGTTTTCGGAGACGTTGCCGCCGATCGTGCACGCAATCTGCGACGACGGATCGGGCGCGTAGTAGAGGCCGAACGGCGCGGCGGCTTCCGAAATGGCGAGATTGCGGACGCCCGGTTGCACGGTCGCCGTGCGCGCGTACGGATCGACCTCGATGATTTTCCGGAAGCGCGCGAGCGACAGCACGATGCCGTGGCGGATCGGCATCGCGCCGCCGGAGAGGCCGGTGCCCGCGCCGCGCGGAACGATCGGCACGGCGAGACGCGCGCAGATCTGCACGACGCGCTGCACCTGCGCTTCAGTTTCAGGCAGCGCGACGGCGAGCGGCAAACGCCGATACGCGGCGAGGCCGTCGCATTCGTACGCGGCCGTGTCTTCCTCGCGAAAGAGCAGACAGTGCGTCGGCAGCACGGCCATCAGCGCCTGCACGACTTCACGCTGACGCGCGGCGAGCTGATCTTCGGTCAGCGCGGGCGCGTCTTCGTGCGGCAGATTCGGCGACATCTGCTCGGCTTTGAGCTCGTCGGGTGCGTTCACGTCTCCTCCTTGTTCGATGGCCGCGCGGTCGGCGCCGCGTCTTCATGCGTGCATCTTGCGCGACTTCGTCAGCCTTCGAAAGCGAAGATTTTCCCCGGATTCATCAGATTCTTCGGATCGAGCGCCTGCTTGATGGCCCGCATCGTGTCGACGGCGTCCTCGCCGTGTTCGTCGATCAGAAAGCCCATCTTGTGCAGCCCGACGCCGTGTTCGCCGGTGCAGGTGCCGCCCATCCTCAGCGCGCGTCCGACGATGAGCCGATTGATGCGCTCGGCTTCTTCGAGCTCTTCGGGCTTGGCCGGATCGAGCAGCATCGCGACGTGGAAATTGCCGTCGCCCACATGCCCGACGATCGGACTCGGCAAGTACGAGCCTTGCAGGTCCTTCTCCGTTTCCTCGACGCATTCGGCGAGGCGCGAGATCGGCACGCAGACGTCGGTCGTGACGGCGCGGCAGCCGGGCTTCAGTTGCAGCATCGCGAAGTAGGCGGAATGGCGCGCGTTCCAGAGACGGCTGCGATCTTCGGGGCGCGTCGCCCACTCGAAGTCCTCGCCTTTGTTTTCCGCGACGATGTCCTGCACCGTCTGCGCCTGTTCCGCGACGCCGGATTCGGTGCCGTGGAATTCGAAGAACAGCATCGGCGATTCGCGTAGCGTCAGATTCGAATGCTTGTTGATGGCGCGCACGGCGAGCTTGTCGACGAATTCGACGCGCGCGATCGGCACGCCCATCTGAATGGTTTCGATGACGGCGCGCACGGCGTCGCCCATCGACGGAAACGCGCACACGGCCGCCGAAATCGCTTCGGGTTGCGGATAGAGGCGCACGGTGATTTCGGTGATGACGCCGAGGGTGCCTTCCGAGCCGACGAAAAGACGCGTGAGGTCATAGCCCGCCGACGATTTGCGCGCGCGCGTGCCGGTTTTGATGACGCGGCCATCGGCGAGGACGACGGTGAGCGCGAGGACGTTTTCGCGCATCGAGCCGTAGCGCACGGCGTTGGTGCCGGAGGCGCGCGTCGCGGACATGCCGCCGATGCTCGCGTCCGCGCCCGGATCGATCGGAAAGAAGAGGCCGGTGTCTTTGAGCGCTTCGTTCAGTTGCTTGCGCGAGATGCCGGGCTGCACGGTGACGGTGAGGTCTTCGGCGTTGATCGAGACGACCTGGTTCATCTCCGACAAATCGATGGAGACGCCGCCTTGCACCGCGAGGAGATGGCCTTCGAGCGACGAGCCGTTGCCGTAGGGGATGATCGGGACGTCGTGTTCGGCGCAGAGCTTGACGATGGCTTGCACTTCGTCGGTGCTGCGCGCGAAGACGACGGCATCGGGAAGTTGCGGATCGAACGGCGATTCGTCGCGGCCGTGGTGTTCGCGCACTGCTTGCGCAGTGGAGACGCGGTCGGCGAATTGCTGCTTCAGGGCATCGAGAAGCGCGGCGGGGAAGGGGCGTTTCTGAAGCGCCTGATGTTCGGTGGGGTGATTCACGTGCGTGTCTCCGGGCGGTGCGGCTTTGGTTTCTGTTCTGGGCGTGGCTTTCTATCTCATTTTACGCCGTCGAGGAGCCGGTCGGCGCCGCGGGCTTCGCGCGGAGGCGCGTGCCTATAATGGGTCGGGGTTTTTGTCCGCTTTTCAGGAGTCGATGATGGGTCACCGCTTGAGCAAGATCGCCACGCGTACCGGCGATGATGGAACGACCGGGCTGGGCGATGGAAGCCGCGTTTCCAAGGACGATGCGAGGATTGCGGCGATCGGGGATGTGGATGAGTTGAATTCGTGTATCGGCGTCCTTCTGTGTGAGCCGATGCCTTCAGATGTGCGCGATGCTTTAACTCGGATCCAGAACGATTTGTTTGATTTGGGCGGGGAGTTGTCGATTCCGGGGCATTCGATGATTCAGGAATCGCATCTCGCTCAATTAGACGCGTGGCTGGAGGAATACAACGCGACATTGCCGCCGCTCAAGGAATTTATTTTGCCGGGTGGGTCAAGGGCGGCGGCGCTGGCGCATGTCGCGCGCACTGTCTGCCGTCGGGCAGAGAGGGCTATTGTCGCGTTGGGGCGCATTGAAACTGCTGGGGTTAATGAGGCGCCGCGGAGGTATGTGAATCGACTATCCGATCTTTTATTTGTTCTGGCGCGAGTACTTAATCGCGCGGATGGCGGCGAGGACATCCTCTGGATTCACATCAAATCACCTATGTGAAGGCGGCCATATTGGCATATACGTCACGCCGTGTTGCTTATTGAAGCCTTTTGTAGTTTTCCAAAGAGAATAACCATGATTCTCCACGCTGAGCCCTTTTGCGTTCAGTTTAGACGTCGATTCAGTATTCTCTGAAATTATTTCCTGTGCGATTTTGTCGCCACTCCGACTAGAAAATCGGAGTACTCTGTGGTCATTGATAACCAATACAACACTGAGGGCGCGACTACATCATGCACAGCGAAAATGCTCCGGCAATGACGCTCGCGGAAATGAGAGGCTGCGGATGGGAGTTAATCGTAAAAAATAACCTTTGCAAAGGTTATACCGGTCTTTTCCAAGATTTTTCGAACGCCGCCACGTCCGCAGTTGGAGAGAAAGATTTAAGAAAGGGTGAGTGCTTGAGGCTTCTAGTCCATGCGACTTCGATGATGCTTGCACCGATGAGCATCAATGAGCCATTCAGGCCGATGTTGTCGCTAACCGATGGAAGGCGTTCCGCGCTTCCGTCGGACTTTTCGATCGAAGACCTGAGCCTACTCGCTAGCTTCGTTGACTTCGTAGACAACCCTTGGCTAAGAGCAAGGTTATCGGACCTCGCTTGGCTCACGTTGCGGCCGCCGAATCCGAAGTTTGCGTTGATGGCCATCAACGCCTACGTAACGATTCCGTTGAGGCTTGAAACTTGGATTGCTGGTGGAGATGACTGCTGGCGTCGCGCCGTAAGCTTGGCGAGGATGCTTAGGCGAACCGCGGAGAAGGATCTGCAAGCTATTGAGTCGGCTGCCCTGGCGCGTTTTCTCCAACTCGATGCGAGCGATGGATTCATGGCCTTCTGGCTGGCAGAGTTTATGAGGCAAAATCGATTTGGGACAGCTGCTGCTTATGCTATTTCCGAGAGTCTGGGGGCAATTGCGTTCGTCCTTGGAGAGAAAAACGAGTTTCATGCAAGCCGGACATATTTCGAAGAAGCGGAGCATTGGTTCTCGGCGATGGGGGATAAAAATAGCTCGGCGCAAATGCTCGCGAATCTCGCCAAAGCATGGGAGGCTGAAGCGGATGCAGCACTATCGTCATATGTACCCAGCAACATGGTCGCGGCAGATTTTTATGAGAAGGCTATACAATCGTATCGCCGAATCCCCGGCGCGCTTAGGGGTCAACACGCTGTCGAGAAGCGGATCGCCGAAGTGCACGAAAAGTTGACTAGAGCGGGCGCTGGGGCATTAGGTGAGATGCACGTGCTTCGCTCGGACCCGATTGATGTTACGGAGATAATCGACCGTGCAACAGATCTCGTGAAAGGAAAGGCGCCGCTGGATGCGTTAAATGCGTTTGTGAACGTTACACGAGGGATAGGTGCTGAACAGCTGCGTAAACGATCCGAGCAAAGCCTCAAAGAATTCCCGTTGTTGTCGCTTTTTGCCGCGGTTTATTACTCGCGCGACGGTAGAGTAATCGCAAAGCGGCCCGGTGCTGGGCCACGAGACCACGGCTCAGATGATCATGATGCGGCGGTCCATGCTGAGATGATGCGCGAGTACAGAATGCAATTAGGTCTGGTAACGCAAGCGCTCATTTTACCGGCACTCGACATGATAAGGCTTGAGCATCGACTGCGTCGCGCCGACTTCGCAGCGCTGGCATATAAGTCACCGATCGTTCCGGCGGATCGAGCCGAAATGTTTGGACGAGGTTTGTATGCCGGATTCGATAATGACTTTGCTGCCGCTTTACATCTGTTGGTACCTCAAGTCGAGCACGTAGTTCGATACCAACTCAAAGCGGCAGGCGCTAAGACGACGAATGTTGCTAGAAACGGCGTTGAGAATGAGAATGGGCTGAGTACACTCCTGGAATTGCCAGAGTTAGAGCAGGTTTTTGGTAACGACCTCGCGTTCGAAATGCGCGCGCTCTTCTGCGATCCGTTGGGGTGGAATATCCGCAACGAACTCGCTCATGGCTTACTGAACGAGGATGACTGCTTTTCTGCAGGTTCCATCTACGCCTGGTGGTTCTGCCTGAAGCTTGTCTTCCTCCCCTTTTGGAATGCAACGCAGAACGGGGAGACAGCGGACGACGAAGGGCCAATATCGACCTGACCTACGCAATCATAGTCGTAGTATGTGGTTTGGAAATGCTGGAGTCGGAACAAATCGGCATTGTGCGTCGGCAAGCCCGCACAATGCCGAGCAAATCAGTTAATTGCCTCCACCCCTCACAACCCGCCGCTGCTTCACCGCTTCCGCCAGTCCTTCAAGCACGCCGACACTCTCATCCCACCCGATACAGGCATCGGTAATACTCTGCCCGTACGTCAACTCGCACCCTTCCTTCAAATCCTGCCGCCCGGCAACGAGATGCGATTCCACCATCACGCCGACGATCCGCTCATCTCCAGCCGCAAGCTGCTTACCAATATCCTCACAAACCGGAATCTGATTTTCATGCTTCTTCGAGCTATTAGCATGACTCGCATCGATCATTAACCGCGCCGCCAACCCCGCCTTCCCGATATCCGAGCAAGCCGCATCCACACTCGCAGCATCATAATTAGGCGCTTTCCCTCCGCGCAAAATAATATGGCAATCCTCATTCCCCGCGGTAGAAACAATCGCCGAATGCCCGCCCTTGGTCACTGAAAGAAAATGATGCGGCTGGGAAGCCGCCTTAATCGCATCGACGGCGATCTTTACATTTCCGTCAGTGCCATTCTTGAACCCAACAGGACAGGACAGCCCCGAAGCCAATTCCCGATGAACCTGCGATTCCGTCGTCCTAGCCCCAATCGCCCCCCACGAAATCAAATCGGCGATGTACTGTGGGCTAATCATGTCGAGGTATTCGGTCCCAGCCGGCAGCCCAAGCTCATTGACATGCATGAGCAATTCCCGCGCAGCCCTCAACCCATCATTAATCTTGAAGCTGTTATCCATATACGGATCGTTGATGAGCCCCTTCCATCCAACGGTGGTACGCGGCTTTTCGAAGTACACGCGCATCACGATTTCCAGCTCACCCGCAAAACGCTTACGCTGCTCGATCAACTTCCCCGCATATTCCATAGCGGCCTTCGGATCATGAATCGAGCAAGGTCCGATGATGACGATCAACCGGTCATCCATCCCATGAAGAATGCGGTGCATCGACTGCCGCGCGTTATAGATCAGCTCCGAAACCGGCTCGGCGCAGGGGAATTCGCGGATCAAATGCGCGGGCGGGGTCAGCTCTTTCAGTTCACGGATACGAACGTCATCGGTATTGTGCGGGGGCATGTCGGTTCTCCAGCGGCAGCGTGCGAATCAAATATGAGACGAAAAAAAACCGCCAGACTCGCTGGCGGTTTTTTCGGGAATTCGGTTTGTTCAACCTGTGTACGACTCACCCTCTCGATCCGCCAGCGGTCTGAGATGCCAAAAGAAATAAAAATAAAACTTGGCGGACATGATGGATCGAAAAAGAAACCGGACGTCGGTCGAAAAAAGTTGTGACTGCTTTTATAACCTCAAACGTGCAGCGCTGACAACCCTGCACACGCAAAAACGCGGACAATCCGCATCGAACGAAACAAAGACGGTACATCCACGCCCGATCGATGCGGAAATTCCGCATGCACGCCGTGGGCGATCAGACCGTGCCGCCGACCGTCATCTTCTCGATACGCAACGTCGGCTGACCGACGCCCACCGGCACGCTCTGTCCTTCCTTGCCGCAGACGCCGACGCCGCTATCCAGCGACATGTCGTTGCCGATCATCGTCACGTACTTGAGCGACTCAGGCCCGCTGCCGATCAGCGTTGCGCCCTTCACCGGATACGTGATCTTGCCGTTCTCGATCATGTACGCCTCGGACGCCGAGAACACGAACTTGCCGTTGGTGATATCGACCTGACCGCCGCCGAAGTTCACCGCATACAGGCCGTTCTTCACCGACGCCAGAATCTCCTGCGGATCCTTGTCGCCGTTGAGCATGTACGTGTTGGTCATGCGCGGCATCGGCAGCGCGGCGTACGATTCGCGGCGCGCGTTGCCCGTCACCGGCATCTTCATCAGGCGCGCGTTCAGCGAATCCTGAATGTAGCCCTTGAGAATGCCGTCTTCGATCAGCGTCGTGCACTGCGTCGGATTGCCTTCGTCGTCGATATTGAGCGAGCCGCGCCGATTCGGCAGCGTGCCGTCATCGACGACGGTGACGCCCTTCGCCGCGACCTGCTCGCCGATGCGTCCCGCGAACGCCGACGAGCCCTTGCGGTTGAAATCGCCCTCCAGGCCGTGTCCGACCGCCTCGTGCAGCAACACGCCGGGCCAGCCCGGCCCGAGCACGACGGTCATCGCGCCGGCCGGAGCAGGGCGCGCTTCGAGATTGACGAGCGCGGCATGCACGGCATCGTCGACGTACTTCTGGAGGATCGCGTCGGTGAAATAGCCGTAGTCGAAACGCCCGCCGCCGCCGCCGGTGCCGATTTCGCGCCGGCCGTTCTGCTCGGCGATCACCGTCACGGAGACGCGCACGAGCGGGCGCACATCCGCCGCGAGCGCGCCGTCGCTGCGCGCGACCAGCACGACATCGTATTCGCCGGCCATGCCGGCCATCACTTGCGTAATGCGCGGATCTTTCGCCCGCGCCATTTGCTCGACGCGTTCCAGCAATTTCACCTTGGCGGTGGCGTCGAGCGAATGCAGCGGATCGGCGGCGAGATAAAGATCGCGGCCCGACACGCCCGTAAGGGTGCTCGCCGGCTTGATCTTGTGCTTGCCGCCGCCCGCCTTGGCGATCGCGCGCGTGGCGATCGCGGCCTGACGGATGGATTCGGGCGAGAGGTCATCGGAATACGCGAACGCGGTGCGCTCGCCCGACACGGCGCGCACGCCGACGCCCTGATCGATGCTGAAACTGCCCGATTTGACGATGCCTTCTTCGAGACTCCACGCTTCGCTGCGCGTGGACTGGAAATAGAGATCCGCGTAATCGACGCGATGCGTGAAGATTTCCGCCAGCGTGCGGGTGATCAGGCCTTCGTCGAGGCCGTAGGGCGTGAGCAAAACGTCCTTCGCCGTGACCAGGTTACGAATGCCGGGTTCGATGATATTCATGCGGTGCCTATTGCGTGTTCTGTGACGAGTTCGATGATATTTGCAGACGATTTGCAGCCTATTCTACGTTCCGATTCGCTCACATAATGTGCGGGGAGAAACCCGCGTCTTCAAGTTCGCGCGCGCTTCAACGGAGCACGCGATGCCGGTAAGCCGGCAAACTCTGTCGCACGGCGGCGATGCGCTGCAGATCGATGCCGCCGATCACGACGCCCGGTCCTTCATCCTTCACATCGACGATTTCGCCCCACGGATCGATCAGCATGCTGTGACCCCACGTGCGCCGTCCGTTCTCGTGATTGCCGCCTTGCGCCGCCGCGAGCACATAACACTGATTCTCGACGGCGCGCGCCGTGAGCAGCGTCTGCCAGTGCGCGCGGCCGGTCGTGTAAGTGAACGCGGATGGCACGACCATCAGCGCGCAATCGCCGAGCTTTCGATACAACTCCGGAAAGCGCAGGTCGTAGCACACCGACAATCCCACCCGTCCGAACGGCGCGTCGAATGAGCGCACTTCGTTCCCCGGACAGATCGTGCGCGCTTCGTCGAACGATTCCTCGCCCTTTTCGAAATTGAACAGATGAATCTTGTCGTAGCGCGCGACCTGCTGGCCGCGCGGATCGAAGACGAGCGTCGTGTTCATCACGCGATCCGGTTCCGGCGACTGCAACGGCAACGTCCCGCCGATGATCCATACGCCGTGTTCGCGCGCCGCGTCGGAAAGGAACCGCTGGATCGGTCCGTCGCCCGGCGTTTCGCGGATCGCGAGCTTATCGGTGTCCTTGAAACCCATGTAGCAGAAATATTCGGGCAGGAGCACCAGTTGCGCGCCGCTTCGCGCAGCCTGGGCGATAAGCCGTCCGGCGTCCGCGAGATTCCGGTCGCGATCCGGCGCGCTGACCATCTGCAGCGCGGCGACCTGAAACGGGGCCGCGCTTTCGCTCGATCTTTCGCTCATGTCTTGGGTGCGCTGTCTAAAAAGGGGACGAAAACCGCGCCGCCGAACGCCCGTTTCAGCGGGCAGCGGCCGGAGCCACGGCGGCGGGGGGTGTTTCGATCTTACCCTGATCGCCAGTGAGCCGCTTAACGACGGGTTTGCTCCACGAGCCGGTGATCGAATAGTCGAGCGCGAACGCTTTCTGAATCGACGCCGACAGCGCGAGATCGGCGGCGAGCGCGCCGAGGCCGAGCAGCGGATTGATGACCGCCGCGCCCAGTGCGACCGCGCCGGCGCCGACGGTCGGAATCACCTTGACGTGGAGGTCTTGCGTCTGCTTCGGCATATCGACGATGCCCTGCATCTGCACGCGCGCCGGCGACGTGACCATCAGGAAGTCGTCCGTGCGGCTGATGCCATCGACGATCGTCGCGTTGCCGGTGATCTTCTCGAACGGCAGGCCCTTGCCGACGACATCCTCGAAATGCAGCGTCAACAGGCTCGCGAGACTGCGCAGGCTGAAGACGCCGAGCCACTTCGCCGAGCCCGGCGCACGCAGAATCTGCCCGTGACGCAGATCGACGGCGACGTTGCCATCGAGCGTGTTCACGTCGACGGCCGTCGGCCCGCCGTTCCACGCCGCGTGACCCGACACGGTTCCGCTGCCCGAACCGACCACGTGCGGCGCGCCGAAACGGTCGATCAACTGGCCGCCGTTCTTCACGTCGAGCTTGAAGTTGAGCGACGTGCGGCGCGGAGTGACGTCATCGGCCTGACTGCGCATCGCGTCCGGTTGCGCGGCGGCCTGCACGACGCCGCCCGGCAGCGTGCGCCACGTCGCGTTCGCGGTGAGCGTCGCGTCGGGGTTCGCGAGTTCGAGTTTGTCGAGCGTCCAGATCGGCTCATCGGCGATGACTTCGTTATGTGCGTCGACTTCGAGCCGGCCGAGGTCGTGGTCGCGGAACACGATCTCGTTCACGATGAGATCGATCGTCGGCATGTTGCGCGGCGGCTTCATCACGAGCTTGCCGGCCGCATCGTGCTCCTTCTTCTCCGGAATCACGATCTTCGCGAAGCGCGCCTGCAACGCGCCGGGGCTTTCCTTCTTCGCGCCGGGCGTCCACGAGACATCGCCCGACATCTGATTCGACGCGATGTTCGCTTGCCATGTGCGATCGGTCTCGCTTTCACTCGCGGCAATCGCGACGTTCTCCCAGCGCCGGTCGAGCAGATTGAGCGTCGTGAAATGGATGGCGGCGCGCGTTGGGATGAATTGCTTCACGTTCTCGCTCATCGGTGCGCGCGGCGCGTTCGCGTCGGCGGGCGAGTCGGCGGGCGAGTCAGGCATCGCGGCGCTGAGTTCGGCGAAAGTCTTGCGCCAGGCATCGGCATCGAATTCGTTCAGATCGGCGGTCGCGCTCACGCCTTCGGCCGGCAAATCCGCCGGCTTGTTCAGGCCGATCGCGCCGCGCACGACCTTCACGCGCGCGCGCATGTTCATCGGCTCGGCGACGTTCTGCGGATCGATCTTGACCTGAGCCTTGCCGATCTGCTGAAACACGTAATGCGCGGCCACCGGCCCGACGTTCAACTGCGCATCATGCAGATCCGGCGCGCCGCCCGATGATGGCTGGAAGCTGAAGGTGAGCGGCATCGGCGCGCCTTTCGCCTTGCCGAACGGCGCGGGCAGATCGATGCCGAGTCCGGTCAGATCCGAACTCGCCTGCACGACCGGCAGCGCGTTCTTGGCGCCGTGAACGTGCATCTCGTAAGGCGCGGCGCCGTCGATGCGCTTCATGAAAGCCGCGACTTGCGGCGTCATCGGCTTGTTGAGGCGGCCCGCGGCATCCGCGCCGATGCGTCCGTTCACGTCGAACGCATAGCTGCCGTCCGCCTGCACGCCGCCCTTGGCGCGCACATCGCCGCCGAGCAATTGCGCCGAGAGGCCATTGAGCGTGACGGTTTTCGCGGCGAAATCGGCACGGCCGCGCAGATGCGAGAGCGGCGGCAGATTGGCGTACCTGACTTCGTTGTCGGCGAAGGTGAGCGAGCCTTTGTACTCCGGCTTGATCGGCGGCTGCGGCGCGGGCGGCCGATAGCGCGGAATGCCGAGCGTGAGCGCGAGATCCGCGTTGCCTTTTGCGTCGATCTTGCGGGTCGCGTGCTTCGCCATCAGGCCGAGCGAGCTGTCGTCGACGTACTTCAGCATGTCGGCGAGCGGGCCGCGCGCCTTGCCGTCGATCCACAGCTTGGTTTCGCGATTGCCCGTATCGTTGATGCGCCCGACGACCTTCGAGACCTTGACGCCACGATAATGCCCGCGGCCGATATCGAAGCCGAGCTTGTTCTGCGCGAGCGTGAACGTCCCGTCGATACCCTCGAACGCCGGCCAGAAGTTCGGCAGGCCGTTGGCCATCTTGCGCGGCGGGAAGGGCGTGGGATCGAACTTGCCGCCGGTGAACGGCGCCTCGATGCGGAAGATGCCCGCATCGGGAAATTTCGCGTACGGAAAGCGCGTGAGATCGCCGTGCACTTCGATCGTCCCGTTCTTCGCGACGCCCGCCTGCAGCGCATGGCCGAGATAGACGCGCACGCGCTCGTTGAGGCTCGTCGGCAGATAGCGCACGAGACTCGTCACTTTCAGATGCGAGACCTTCGCCTTCAGATCGAGATTGCCGCGCCCGTGGCCCTGATTCCAGTAGTCCGCGGTGGCCTCGCCTTCGGCATCCGCGTTCTTCACGCGCAGCGTCTCCAGATGCAGCGTGAACGCGCGGCGCAGTTCGCCGGGCGCGATCGCATCGGCGACGGTCCAGCGCGCGCGGCCTTGCAGCGAATCGAAGACGAGGCGCGGATCGTCGAACGCGCCGGGAACGGTGACGGCGACGTTCTTCGTGTCGATCGTGATGTGGCCGCCTTTCTCGTTCGCGTCGACGCTGCCCCACAGATTCTCGACGCCCGGAATGCCCGCGCGCGGATGGTTGTTGATCGTGAGCCCGGGCGGCGGCTCCTGCGCCTGCACGCTCAGGCCGTTGAGATCGCCCTTGAACGCGTAGTGCAGAAGCGGCGCGTCGCCTTTCTTGCGCTGCTGCTGCGCTTCTTCCTCGGTCTTCGGCGCGGCGCGCTCGGTGTAGATCGTGTAATCGGACACCTGGCCGCGCGGATTGAAGCGCACGAGCTCGTTGAGAATCTTCGCCGGCAGCGGCAGCGCGCGCGCGAATTCCGCGAGGATGCCGATATCGACGCTATCGCCCGTCAGCCGCAGCAATTGCCCCTTGCCGACCGAAGGCAGCCGGTACGTGGCCGTCAGCGCGCGCGACACGAGCAGACGCGCGACCGGCGTGCCGTCGTCGAGCGGCAACTGGCCGAACTCCGCGTGCAGGTCGCGCAGATCGAGCGTGTACGCGTTGTCGCTTTTGTCGATGTTCCAGTTGAAGCTGGCGATCGGAAGATCGAGGCGCGGCTGCGTCGGGCGCGTGCGCAGCGCGACGTTCGCGCCGGTCAGGTCGCCGGTCGCGTTCTGCAATTGGCCGCCCGCGAAGTTCAGCCAGATCTGGTTGTTGATGCGGCCGCTGTACATCTGGAACGGCAGCTTCACGTAGCGCGCGAGCGTCGGCAGATCGACGGGACCGGTCGAAACGTAGAGACGGCCGGTCCAGTTCGCGGGCGCGCCCATCGCCGAGAAGGGTTGATGACGGAAGTCCGCGCGGATATCGAGCGGGCCGTGCAGCACGTCGCCATCGGCGGGCGCCTTGAGCGCAAGCCGATGACGCGCGCCGTCGTTGACGATCGCGAGGTGCAGGCGCTTGAACGCGATCTCGGGCGCGGCGCGCTGCGCGTCGCGCCAGCGCAGCGTGCCATCGCGCAGAAGAATGCGGTCCTGGCCGAGCAGCCAGGTCGTGAATGCGTTCGAACCGGTGTGATGCGTGGGAATCGGCACGCCCGCGACAGTAACCGCGCCATCGGCGTTGCGCGCGATGATGACATCGGGTCCGTCGACGGTCAGATCGGCGAGCTTGGGCCGCAGATGCAGCAGCGATCCCCACGCGATGCTCGCGCTCGCGTGCGGCACGGCGAGGCCCGGCGAGCCATCGGCGGCGTCGATGCGCAGGTTGTCGATATCGATCGTCGGCGAGAGCCCGGACCATCGCGCGGAAATCCTGCCGATGCGCAACTGGGCGTGAATCTGCGATGAGACGAGTTGCTCGATCCGCGGCCGGAACGAATCGACCTGCGGCATGACGATATAGCGCAGGCCGACATACACGCCCGCCACCGCGAAATACGCGATGGCCGCAATGACGAGAAGGAATTTGAAGACGCGCGCAAGCACGCGCTCGGCGTTGCCGCTGGGCCTGGCTTGTCCAACTTCGGTCGGGTCGACGGATCGTCTGCTGTCGGACATGCTGCTGCTGTTCGGCGATATGGTAGTTTTGCGTGTTTGACGCTGAAATGTAACACGGGCATTGCGGCGACGGCCGCTGCCTGCGCACTCGTGGAGGCTCGCTGAGCCGCGCCCGGCAAGACTTGCGGCGCGGTGTTATACCGCGATGCCTTTCCGGAAGCAATGAGCGAACCTAACCTTTCATGACCGACGCAACTCTTCTCAGTTCCGATTATTCCAACTATGCGGCGCGCGCGTACTCGGCGCGTCCCGAACTGGCGTCGAATGTCGCGCAATGGGCGCAGACGCGCATCACGCGTGGGTGGATCGAAGCGCGGCTGGACGCGCACTGCACGCCTTGCACCGAAAGCGGCGTGCTCGATGAAGCCGCGCTCAAGACCGCGTTGCGCCGCTTGCGGACCGAAGTGTTCTGCACGGTGATGGAGCGCGATCTCGCGGGCACCGCCGATGTCGCCGAAGTCACCGGCGCGATGACCGATCTCGCCGAAGTCACGGTGCAGCGCGCGCTGGCGGTGCTGTCGGCCGATCTCGAAGCGCTCTTCGGCGAGCCGCGCGGACCGGACGGCGAGCGGCTCACGCTCGGCGTCGTCGGCATGGGCAAGCTGGGCGGGCGCGAGCTGAACGCATCGTCGGATATCGATCTGATCTTCGTCTACGAAGAGGACGGCGAAACCTCGGGCGGCACGCGCTCGGCACTCCCGACGCAGGAATTCTTCACACGGCTCGGCCGGCGGCTGATCGGCGCGCTCGCGGAAATGACGCAAGACGGCTACGTCTTTCGCGTCGACATGCGGCTGCGTCCCAACGGCGACTCCGGCCCGCTCGTGTGCAGTCTCGGCATGCTCGAAGAGTATTTCTACGTGCAGGGCCGCGAATGGGAGCGCTACGCGTGGATCAAGGGCCGGCTCATCTCGGAGACGAAGAGCGATTCGGCGAAGCGTCTCGCGAAGCAGCTCGAAGCCATCGCGACGCCCTTCATCTACCGGCGCTATCTCGATTACGGCGTGATCGCCGCGATCCGCTCGCTGCATCAGCAGATTCGGCAGGAAGCGCGGCGGCGCGCGTCGATGCGCCCCGACAAGGCCGACGACATCAAGCTCGGGCGCGGCGGCATTCGCGAGATCGAATTCAGCGCGCAAGTATTTCAGTTGATTCGCGGCGGACAGGCAGCGGATTTCCGCATTCGTCCGACGCTCGCGGTGCTCGAACGCGCCGCCGCGCATGGCCTGCTCGCGCCGCAGGTGTGCAAGGCGCTGTCCGACGCTTATCTCTTTTTGCGCACGGTCGAGCATCGGCTGCAATACCGCAACGATGCACAGACGCACGCGATGCCCGTCGCCGACGACGAGCGCGCGTTGCTCGCGAAATCGCTCGGCTTCGCGGACTACGCCGCGCTGATGGAAACACTCGACGCGCATCGCGAGCTCGTCGAGCAGCAGTTCGACGCGATCTTCGCCGACAAGGTGAGCGGGCAGGGCGGCTGCGGCGTCGCGGAGGATTCGGTGGCGTCGTGGATCTGGAGCGGCGCGCTCGCCGACGATTCCGCGCAGGAAGAGCTCGCCGCGCGCCTCATGGAACTCGGCTTCGCGGACCCGGCGCCGGTGCTCGCACGTCTGACGGGCGTGTGGAATTCGGCGCGTTACGCCGGCTTGCCGTCGCAGAGCCGCGAACGCTTCGATATCGTCGCTCAACGCTCGATAGAAGCCGTGCAGTCGATCGATGCGCCGCGCCGCGCCGACACCATCATGCGGCTTTTCGATCTGCTCGAAGCGACGGCCAAGCGCGGCGCGTATCTCGCGCTGCTGACCGAATATCCGGCGGCGCTCGCGCGCGTGCTCTCGGTGCTGTCGGGGTCGCGCTGGGCGGCGGGCTATCTGATCCGCCATCCGCAATTGCTCGATGAATTGCTCGACGACGAAGCCATCGCCAGCCCGTTCGACTGGGCCGCGTTCAAACGCTCGCTGATCGCACGGCTCGATGCCGCCGAGGACGCAGAACATCAAATGGATCTGCTGCGTCACGCGCATCAGGCCGAAGTATTTCGCATTCTGCTGATCGATCTCGCCGGGCATCTGAGCGTCGAGCACGTGAGCGACCGTCTCTCCGAACTCGCCGACGCCGTGCTCGACGTCACCGTGCAGACCGTGTGGAAGCAGTTCCCGAAGCGGCATCGCGAGACGCCGCGCTTTGCGGTCATCGCGTACGGAAAGCTCGGCGGCAAGGAACTGGGCTACGCGTCGGACCTCGACCTCATCTTTCTGTACGACGATCCCGACGACGCGGCCTCCGACATCTACGCGATGTTCACGCGCCGCCTCATTACGTGGCTCACGTCGGCGACGGGCGCGGGCACGCTCTTCGACGTCGACTTGCGTCTGCGGCCGAATGGCGAATCGGGCCTGCTCGTGACCGACCTCGCATCGTTTCGCCGCTATCAGATTCGCGAGGGCGACGCGGCGAACACGGCGTGGGTCTGGGAGCATCAGGCGCTTTCGCGCGCACGCTACAGCGCGGGCGATGCCGAAATCGGCGCGGAGTTCGAGCAGATTCGCGCCGACGTGCTCGTCATGGAACGCGACGCGGCCGCGCTCGCGCGCGAGATCGTGTCGATGCGCCAGCGCGTCGCCGATGGCCATCCGAATCGCAGCGACCTGTTCGATCTGAAGCACGATCGCGGCGGCATGGTCGATATCGAGTTCATCGTTCAGTACTGGGTGTTGCTGCACGCGCGCGAGCATCGCGAGTTTCTGCGCAACGCGGGGAATATCACGCTGTTGAAGATCGCCGCGAAAAGCGGATTGATCGCCGAAGCAGAAGCCGATGCGATCGGCGCGGCGTATCGCCAGTACCGCAAGCTGCAGCACACGCTGCGGCTCGACGGTATGGAAAAGGCGCGCGTCGATCCGGCCACGGTTCAGACCGAACGCGACGCGGTGACGGCGCTGTGGGACCGCGTGTTCGCAGTGGCGTCGGCGGGCTGACGCGGATGCTTAAGCCGCCAGCATTTCCTTCGCGTGCTTGCGGGTGGTCGCGGTGATTTCGAGACCGCCGAGCATGCGCGCGACTTCTTCCACGCGTTTTGCGCGATCGAGTTGCTTTACCGTGCTCACCGTGCCGCCCGCATCGTCCGACGATTTCGCGACCTGGAAATGCTGATCGCCACGCGCGGCCACTTGCGGCAAGTGCGTGACGCACAGCACCTGACGGTCGCGGCCGAGCTGATGCAACAGACGCCCGACCACTTCCGCGACGCCGCCGCCGATGCCCGTGTCCACTTCGTCGAAGATGAGCGTGGGCGTCGGACTCGCCGTGCTCGCGATGACGGCGAGCGCAAGACTGATGCGCGCCAGTTCGCCGCCCGACGCGACTTTCGCGAGCGGCCGCAGCGCGACGCCCGCGTGTCCCGCGACGCGGAATTCGATCTGCTCCAGCCCGTTCGCGCCGCCTTCGGCGAGCGGCACGAGCGCGACCTCGAAGCTGCCGCCTGCCATCGACAGTTCCTGCATGCCTTCCGTGACCGCTTTCGACAGATTTTTCGCGGCCTTCGCGCGCGCCTTGGACAGCACCTTGGCTTGCGCGAGATATTCGCTCTTCGCTTTCTCGGCGGCGGCGTTGAGCGCATCGAGATCGGCGGCGGCATCGAGTTCGGCGAGCTGGCGGCGGCGCGCGTCGTGTTCTTCCGGCAGCGTTTCGGGTTGAAGGCGGAACTTGCGCGCGGTCGAGTGCAGTTGCTCCATGCGTCTTTCGACTTGCGCGAGCCGGTCAGGATCGAGCTCCAGCCGCTGCGCGTAGTGCGATAGCGAATACGACGCTTCCTGCAACTGGATTTCCGCCGGTTCGAGCGACGCGAGCACGTCGTTCAACGCGGGATCGATATCGGACAGGCCGCGCAGCTTCGAGATGATGGCGCCGAGCTGCGAGATCATCGCTTCGTCGGATTCGGAGAGCGCGCCGAGCGCACCCTGCACGCCGTCGATGAGACTCGCCGAATGCGACAGCCGATGATGCTCCGCGCTCACTTCTTCCCATTCGCCGGGCTGCGGCGCGAGCTTGTCGAACTCGCTCAGTTGCCACGCGAGACGCTCGCGTTCCAGTTGCAGCTCGCGGTCGCGATTCTGGGCGGTCTCGACGGCTTGCTGCGCGTCGCGCATCGCTCGCCACGCACGATTCACCGCGCCGGCCGTGTCGAGCAACTGCGCGTGCGTGTCGAAGAGTTCGCGTTGCGCGTCCGGTCGCATCAACAATTGATGCGCGTGCTGGCCGTGGATATCGACGAGCATTTCGCCGACTTCGCGCAACTGCGCGAGCGTCGCGGGCGTGCCATTGATGAACGCTCGCGAGCGGCCGCCCGAATCGATCACCCGCCGCAGCATGACCGAATCGGCGTCCTGCGTGAGCGCGTGTTCGTCCAGCCAGCGCACGACGAGCGGATGCGTCGAAAATTCGGCGGTGATGTCGGCGCGCGCCTGACCGGCGCGCACGACGCTCGCGTCGCCGCGCGCGCCGAGCGTGAGCGCGAGGGCGTCGATGAGGATCGACTTGCCCGCGCCGGTTTCACCCGAAAAGACCGTGAAGCCTGGATCGAAATCGATATCCAGCGTGGCGACGATGACGAAATCTCGAATGGAAAGATGACGGAGCATGGACGCTTCGGGGAAGGAAGTTCTGGCAGATCAGAGAGCGGACGAATCCTGCGACGGATGCTCGTTCCAGTGCAGCTTCTTGCGCAGCGTGGCGTACGTGCTGTAGCCGACCGGATGCAGCACCGGCACCGTATGCTTCGAGCGCCGCACTTCAATCGCGTCGTTCAGTTCGACGGCGGTGAACGACTGCATGTCGAAGTTCACGTTGACGTCGCGACCGCCGATGATCTGAATGGTCACTTTCGAATCGTCGGGCAGCACGATCGGCCGGTTCGACAGCGAATGCGGCGCGATCGGCACGAGCACGAAGCCCTGCAATTGCGGATGCAGGATCGGCCCCGCCGACGACAGCGCGTAGGCGGTCGAGCCGGTCGGCGTCGCGACGATCAGTCCGTCGGAACGCTGGTTGTACATGAAGTGGCCGTCCACCGACACGCGCAGCTCCGCCATGCCGGAGAAGCCGCTGCGATTCACCACGACGTCGTTGAACGCGAGCGCGTGGTAGATCGGCTTGTCGTTGCGCACGATGCGCGCTTCGAGCAGGCTGCGTTCCTCGCGCTCGAACTGGCCGGCGAGCATTTGCGGGACGATTTCCTGCATCGCCTTGAGCGGAATGTCGGTGATGAAGCCGAGCCGGCCATGATTCACGCCGATGAGCGGTGTTTTATACGGCGCGAGCTGCCGTCCGATGCCGAGCATCGTGCCGTCGCCGCCGAGCACGATTGCAACGTCCGCGCGCGCGCCCATCTCCGCGATGGAGAGCGCCGGGAACTCCGTCACGCCGACGTCCTTCGCGGTGCCCGCCTCGAAGACGACCTCGAAGCCCTGGCTCCTGAGGAGATCGGCGAGCGATCTCAGCGGCGCCTCGATGCCCGGCGTGTTGGTGCGCCCCACGAGGGCGACGGTCTTGAATTGGCCAATTTCCATGCCGGCATTACACCATAGTCAGAGAGCGAAAAGAACCGTGGGCGATGGCCGCCGGGCGCGCCGCGACGAGACCGTGCGGCATGACGCGGGCAGGCTCGCCGTTTGTCGCTAGAATGGAGCGGACGTTGAATGCCGACCACCCGGCGCGGCTCGCCGCTATCCGACACGTTGAGCTAAAATTTCCCCATGCTAGACCCACGTGCACAAACCCTCCTCAAAACGTTGATCGAGCGCTACATCGCCGAAGGTCAGCCGGTCGGTTCGCGCACGTTATCACGTCATTCCGGCCTCGAACTGAGCCCCGCGACCATCCGCAACGTCATGTCGGATCTCGAAGACCTCGGGCTGGTCGCGAGCCCGCATACGTCGGCGGGACGCATTCCCACGCCGCGCGGCTACCGGCTCTTCGTCGACACGATGCTGACTGTAGAAGCACCGCAAGACGAGGCCATGACCACCGCGGTCAAGACTCGCCTGCAAGGCGAGGAGCCGCAGAAGATCGTCGCGGCGGCGGCGAGCGTGCTGTCCAATCTGTCTTCGTTCGCGGGCGTCGTGCTCACGCCGCGCCGGAGCCACATGTTCAAGCAGATCGAGTTCATGCGGCTGTCGGACAAGCGCATTCTGCTCATCATCGTGACGCCCGAAGGCGACGTGCAGAACCGCATGATGGCCACGCAACGCGACTATTCGCCTTCGCAACTCGTAGAAGCCTCCAATTACATCAACGCGCATTTCGCGGGCCTGTCCTTCGACGAAGTACGCCGCCGTTTGCGCGAGGAAATCGACCAGTTGCGCGGCGACATGACCGCGCTCATGCAGGCGGCCGTGGTCGCGAGCACCGCCGAGACGGACCCCACTGACACCGTGCTGATTTCCGGCGAGCGCAACCTGCTCGAAGTGGCGGACCTTTCGTCCGACATGGCGCGGCTGCGCAAGCTTTTCGATTTGTTCGACCAAAAGACGAGCCTCCTGCAATTGCTGGATGTATCGAGTCACGCGCAAGGCGTGCAGATTTTCATCGGCGGAGAAAGCAATCTCGTGCCGATCGAGGAAATGAGCGTCGTGACGGCGCCATACGAGGTCAACGGGAAGATCGTCGGCACGCTCGGCGTGATCGGCCCGACGCGCATGGCGTACAACCGCGTGATTCCGATCGTCGATATCACCGCGCGTTTGCTGTCGATGTCGCTCAGTCATCAGTGACGCCATCTTGGCGCGCCGCGAAAGAGCGCGCCACTAGGCCGTTCGGCCAATGATGCGTCCGGAAACGCGCCGCTATAATGGTCCTCAACTTTTCCGACGACCATCTTCAGGCTCGCTTCCCTTATGCGTTTCGACCTCGAGTTGCCCTCGCAGCCCAGCGCTTCGCATCGCGTCGCGGTGCTGCTGATCAATCTCGGCACGCCGGACGCGCCCACGCCGCGGGCGGTGCGCAAGTATCTGGCGCAATTCCTGTCCGATCCGCGCGTCGTCGAAATTCCGTCATTCGTGTGGCAATTCATTCTGCGCGGCCTGATCCTGCCGTTTCGCGGGCGCGCATCGGCGAAGAAGTACGCGCAAGTGTGGATGCCCGAAGGCTCGCCGCTGCGCGTGCATACGGAAAAGCAGGTCGACGGCTTGCGGCGGCTCTTCGCGGCGAACGACTATCACGTCATCGTCGACTATGCGATGCGCTACGGCACGCCGGGCATCGGCGCGATGCTCAATCAGCTGAAGCTCGAAGGCGCCGACCGCATTCTCCTGTTGCCGATGTATCCGCAATACTCGTCGTCCACGACGGCCACCGCGTTCGACGACGCGTTCGCCGCGCTCAAGCGCGTGCGCAATCAGCCGGAAATCCGCACGATCCGCCATTACGCCGATCATCCGGCGTATATCGCGGCGCTCGCGGAGCAGGTGCGCGACTATTGGCGGCATCACGGCCAGCCGGATTTCGCCGCGGGCGACAAGCTCGTGCTGAGCTTCCACGGCGTGCCGAAGCGCACGATGGATCTCGGCGATCCGTATCACGACCAGTGCCAGCTGACCGGTTCGTTGCTCATGGCCGCGCTCGGGCTTACGCCGGTCGAATGCCGCGTGACGTTCCAGTCGCGCTTTGGGCGGGCGGAGTGGCTTCAGCCGTACACCGCGCCGACGGTCGCGGAGCTCGGCGCGGGCGGCGTTTCTCGTGTGGACGTGTTCTGTCCCGGCTTCACGGCGGATTGTCTCGAGACGATCGAGGAAATCGGCATCGAGGTGCGCGACGAATTTCTGAAGGCGGGCGGCAAGCATTTTCACCGGATTGCCTGCCTGAACTCAGCGCCCGCGTGGATCAAGGCACTGGGCGAGATCGCCGCGCAACATCTTCAGGGATGGCCCGTGCAGACTGTGCAGCCGCTCAGCGCAGTCGCCTGAGCGCGGCTTTTTCAGGCATTCACCCATGAACTACAAGATTTCGACGGAACCTGGCGCGCGTTTGCGCATCGATAAGTGGCTTTGGGCAGCGCGTTTCTTCAAGACGCGTTCGCTCGCGAGCGATGCGGTCGAGAAAGGCCGCGTGAAGATCGGCGGGGCGAATGTGAAGCCGTCTAAGGACGTGCGCGTCGGCGATATCGTCGAGATCGATATCGAACGGCTGGTGTGGCAGGTCGAAGTGCTCGGGATATGCGATGTGCGCGGCCCGGCGCCGGTCGCCCAGACGCTCTATGCCGAAACCGGGGAAGGCCGCGCGAAACGCATGGCCGAGGCCGAGCGCCGCAAGAATTTCCGCGAGCCCGCAGCGGAACTGCAGGGAAGGCCGACGAAGCGCGACCGGCGCACTATCGACAAATTTTCTCGTTCGGATTGAAGTAGCTTTCGATGGTCGCGTGAACGCCGCCGTACTCGGTGGTACGTTCGGTCACGACGCCGGACATGCAGATGGTGGTCGTTCCCGCGACGAGTACCAGGGCGACCACCGCGATAGCAAAGGTCAGTTTCATGGTATCCCCGGGAAGCGGGTTGCCCGGTCAGAAGGCGGCCGGATCAGGAAACGGGCAAGGGCTGAAAGCGGTTTGAAGCAATTCGTAGGATTAGGGTTAACGTGCGTCCTGCGCTGCTTTTTTGAAGTGTAGGCGACTCAGGGCTTTCCCTCAATCCGAAAATCGCGCGCCGCGGCGAAGTGTGTATTACGAGCCATTGCGGCGCCACCTTGCTGTCGAGATTTGTCCGAAAAACCGTTTCGAAGGCTTGAAAAAGCTTTCGGCGCCCTCATTTCGGCCGTTAGTGCGAAAAATGCGTCCGACTTTCGGTCTGGCCGCTTTCGCAGCCGATTCAACTCACTGCAATACATATTCAGCGACATGGAAAACACGCAAGAGAATCCAGCGAGCCAGAACGCAACGCCCGCCGACGATAACGCGCGCCAGTCCGCCGACCCGACCAGCGCGGCGGCTCCCGCGTCCCAAGGCGCGCCGGCTGATGCCGCCGCCGCGCCGCAAGCCGCGCCGAATGAGGCCGAAGCTGCGCTCGCCGAAGCGCAGGCCACCATCGCCGCGCTCAAGGAAGACTTCCTGCGCGCGAAGGCCGAAACCGAGAACGTGCGCCGCCGCAGTCAGGAAGATGTCGCGAAGGCGCATAAATTCGCCATCGAAAATTTTGCGGAGAACCTGCTTCCGGTGCTCGACAGCCTGGAAGCCGCGCTCGCCGACCAGTCGACGGATGTCGCCAAGGTTCGCGAAGGCGTCGAACTGACGCTGCGTCAACTGACGGGCGCGTTGGAGAAAGGCCGCGTGATCGCGGTGAACCCGGTCGGCGAAAAATTCGATCCGCATCGCCATCAGGCCATCTCGATGGTTCCGGCGGAACAAGACCCGAATACTGTCGTCACGGTGCTGCAGAAGGGCTACGTCATCGCCGACCGGGTGCTGCGTCCGGCGCTCGTGACCGTCGCCGCGCCGAAGTAATCGGTCTCGCGGCGTACGTGCCGGCCGTGTCGGTCGCCGCACAAAAAAAACTTATAGACCGCATCGTTTGCAGGGTCTTGAAATCGAAACTGACGCTCTTATCTTGCGTACAGGTATGAATTTTGGGCGTTCGGCCCGGTAAATCGGCAAAAGCCGGCATCGAAAGGCCGGCCGCAACGCCACTGCGATCAAAGCTAGGAGAGGATAAAAAATGGGCAGAATCATCGGTATCGACCTCGGCACCACGAACTCGTGCGTGGCGCTGATGGAAGGCAATCAGGTCAAGGTCATCGAGAACTCGGAAGGCGCGCGCACCA
Source organism: Caballeronia sp. NCF2 (assembly GCF_023631205.1). Taxonomy (NCBI): domain Bacteria; kingdom Pseudomonadati; phylum Pseudomonadota; class Betaproteobacteria; order Burkholderiales; family Burkholderiaceae; genus Caballeronia; species Caballeronia sp. NCF2. The sequence continues at coordinate 70,799 of NZ_JALQDN010000002.1, forward strand.
CGCCGTCTATCATCGCGTACATGGATGACAACGAGATCCTCGTCGGCGCGCCTGCGAAGCGCCAGTCGGTCACCAATCCGAAGAACACGCTGTACGCGGTCAAGCGCCTGATCGGCCGCCGCTTCGACGAGAAGGAAGTGCAGAAGGACATCAACCTGATGCCCTACAAGATCGTCAAGCACGACAACGGCGATGCATGGGTCGAAGCGCACGGCAAGAACCTCGCGCCGTCGCAGGTTTCGGCTGAAGTCCTGCGCAAGATGAAGAAGACCGCTGAAGACTACCTCGGCGAGCCGGTGACGGAAGCCGTCATCACGGTTCCGGCGTACTTCAACGACAGCCAGCGTCAGGCAACGAAGGACGCGGGCCGCATCGCCGGTCTGGAAGTGAAGCGCATCATCAACGAGCCGACCGCGGCCGCGCTCGCGTTCGGTCTCGACAAGGCCGAAAAGGGCGACCGCAAGATCGCCGTGTTCGACTTGGGCGGCGGCACGTTCGACATCTCGATCATCGAGATCGCGGACGTGGACGGCGAAATGCAGTTCGAAGTGCTGTCGACGAACGGCGATACGTTCCTCGGCGGTGAAGACTTCGACCAGCGCATCATCGATTACATCATCGGCGAGTTCAAGAAAGAGCAGGGCGTCGACCTGTCCAAGGACGTGCTCGCGCTGCAACGCCTGAAGGAAGCCGCTGAAAAGGCGAAGATCGAACTGTCGTCGACGGCTCAGACCGACATCAACCTGCCGTACATCACGGCGGACGCGTCCGGTCCGAAGCACCTGAACCTCAAGTTCACGCGTGCCAAGCTCGAAGCGCTCGTCGAAGAGCTGATCGAGCGCACGATCGAACCCTGCCGCATCGCGATCAAGGATGCGGGCGTGAAGGTCGGCGACATCGACGACGTGATTCTCGTCGGCGGCATGACGCGTATGCCGAAGGTGCAGGAGAAGGTGAAGGAATTCTTCGGCAAGGATCCGCGCCGTGACGTGAACCCGGACGAAGCCGTCGCCGTGGGCGCCGCGATTCAAGGCCAGGTTCTGTCGGGCGACCGCAAGGACGTGCTGCTGCTCGACGTGACGCCGCTGTCGCTCGGCATCGAGACGCTCGGCGGTGTGATGACGAAGATGATCAACAAGAACACGACCATCCCGACGAAGCACTCGCAAGTGTATTCGACGGCGGACGACAACCAGGGCGCCGTGACGATCAAGGTGTTCCAGGGCGAGCGCGAAATGGCCGTCGGCAACAAGCTGCTCGGCGAGTTCAACCTCGAAGGCATTCCGCCCGCACCGCGCGGCGTGCCGCAGATCGAAGTGACCTTCGACATCGACGCGAACGGCATTCTGCACGTTGGCGCGAAGGACAAGGCGACGGGCAAGGAAAACAAGATCACCATCAAGGCGAACTCGGGTCTGACGGACGCGGAAATCGACAAGATGGTGAAGGACGCCGAAGCCAACGCCGAGGAAGATCACAAGCTGCGTGAGCTGGCCGACGCGCGCAACCAGGGCGATGCGCTGGTTCACAGCACGAAGAAGGCGGTCGCGGAGTACGGTGACAAGGTCGACGCTTCGGAGAAGGAAAAGATCGAAGCGGCGCTGAAGGACCTCGAAGAGGCGCTGAAGAGCAGCTCGAGCGACAAGGCCACGATCGAAGCAAAGGTCGAGGCGCTGGCTCAGGCTTCGCAGAAGCTCGGCGAAAAGATGTACGCCGACATGCAGGCGCAGCAAGGCGCGGCGAGCGCGGCCGCGGGTGCGGCAGGCGCGGGCGCGTCGGCGGATGCGGGCGCGAGCCAGCATCACGATGACGTCGTCGACGCCGACTTCAAGGAAGTGAAGAAGGACTAACGCCGAATCGGGCGCGTGAGTGGCGACATTCACGCGCTTTTCGGTGGTATCACCGGGACGCGTTGGCGTCTGACGTGGAGCGCGCCTGGCGAGCCTTTCGGCTCTCCGGGCACGTTGTTTTTAGAGGCGCGTTGCTTCTGGCGAGGCGCAAAAAGTTTTACGCGCGGGTTGCGAGCGACATCCGCAGCATCTCGCAGCATCTGACAGGAACCGCGGCGCTCAAGCGCGGCGGCATCGAACCGACATGGCGAAACGGGATTACTACGACGTTCTGGGCGTCGCGAAAAATGCGAGCGACGACGAGATCAAGAAGGCGTATCGCAAGCTCGCGATGAAGTATCACCCTGACCGCAACCCGGACAACAAGAAGGCGGAAGAGAATTTCAAGGAGGCGAAGGAAGCCTACGAAATGCTCTCCGACCAGCAGAAGCGGGCCGCCTACGATCAGTACGGCCACGCGGGCGTGGATCCGAACATGGCGGGCGCGGGCGCGCAAGGTTTCGGCGGTTTCGCCGATGCCTTCGGCGATATCTTCGGCGACATCTTCGGACAGACGGCGGGTGGCGCCGGCGCGCGCGGCCGCAGCGGTCCGCAGGTGTATCGCGGCGCGGACTTGCGCTACAGCATGGAAATCACGCTGGAGCAGGCGGCGCACGGCTACGACACGCAGATTCGCGTGCCGAGCTGGGTGAACTGCAACGTCTGCCACGGCTCCGGTGCGAAGCCGGGCACGAAGCCCGAAACCTGCCCGACCTGTCATGGTCAGGGCCAGGTACGCATGTCGCAAGGGTTTTTCAGCATCCAGCAGACGTGCCCGAAGTGTCACGGCAGCGGCAGCTACATCCCCGATCCGTGCGCGAACTGCCACGGCGCGGGCAAGGTGAAGGAAACGAAGACGCTGGAAGTGAAGATTCCGGCGGGCATCGACGACGGCATGCGAATCCGCTCGGCGGGCAATGGCGAGCCGGGCATCAACGGTGGTCCGGCCGGCGACTTGTATGTGGAAATCCACATCAAGCAGCATTCGGTGTTCGAGCGTGACGGCGACGACCTGCATTGCCAGATGCCGATTCCGTTCACGACGGCGGCGCTCGGCGGCGAGATCGAAGTGCCGACGCTCGCGGGCCGCGCGAGCTTCACGGTGCCGGAAGGCACGCAGTCGGGCAAGACGTTCCGTTTGCGCGGCAAGGGCATCAAGGGCTTGCGTTCGAGCATCGCCGGCGATCTGTATGTGCATGTCCAGGTGGAAACGCCGGTCAAGCTCACCGACGCGCAGCGCGATTTGCTCAAGCAGTTCGAGAAGTCGCTCGTCGAGGGTGGCGCGCGGCATAGTCCGCAAAGCAAGAGCTGGTTCGACCGCGTGAAGAGCTTCTTCGATTGATGCGGTCGAGTGCGTCGTACGTCGGGCAGGTATGACGATGAAAACCGAAGAGCGCAGCGCGGTGTTCGCGCTGCTCGACGATTGCGATGCGACCGCCGAAAGGCGGTCGAGTCGTTTGTACACGGACTTCGTGCGCGAACGCGTGTGCGTGAACGCGCGCGATCTCGATGCCGTTTGCGCCGAAATCGAGCGCGATCTGCAGAGCGGCCTGCATGCGCTTGTCGTCGCGGATTACGAGTTCGGACGCAATCTCCAGTTCGGTGAAATCGGGCGTGGTGAAGATCAGGCGCTTCGCGTGCTGATGTTTCGCTCGTGCGTGTTTCTGTCGCGTAAGGAAGTGAGCGCCTGGCTCGCCGATGACGAGGTTGCAGGCGTCGCGGGCATTGCGCCGAGCGTCACCCGCGACGAGTTCGACAAGGCCATCGCCACGGTTCAGGAGGCGTTGAAGGAAGGCGAGTCGTATCAGATCAACTACACGTATCGGCTGAATTTCGATGTATTCGGCACGCCGCTCGCGCTGTATCGGCGATTGCGCGAGCGGCAAGCCGTGCATTTCGGCGCGTTCATCGCGTTGCCGGACGGCAGGTCGGTCGTGTCGTGCTCGCCGGAATTGTTCGTCGAGAAACATGGCGATCTGTTGCGCGCGCGGCCGATGAAAGGCACCGCGCCGCGGGATGCCGATCCCGAATCGCTGCGCCTCGACCCGAAGAATCGCGCCGAGAACGTGATGATCGTCGACTTGTTGCGCAACGACATGTCGCGCGTGGCGGTCACGGGTTCGGTCAACGTACCAGCGCTGTTCTCGGTCGAGCCGTACGCATCGGTGTGGCAGATGACGTCGACGATCGAAGCGCGCGTCATTCCGGGCACGTCGTTCGCGGACATCGTGCGCGCGCTCTTTCCGTGCGGCTCGATCACCGGCGCGCCGAAGTATCGGACGATGCAACTGATCGACGAAATCGAGAGCACGCCGCGCGGGCTTTACACCGGCGCGATCGGCTGGCTCGATGCGAGCGGCGACTTCTGCATGTCGGTGGCGATTCGTACGCTCGTCATCGATGCGGCCGCGCGGCACGGCGTGCTCGGCATCGGCGCGGGCATCGTGCTCGATAGTGTCGCCGCCGACGAATACGAGGAGTGTCTGTTGAAAGCGCGTTTTCTGACGGGCGCGGATCCCGGCTTCGAACTGTTCGAGACGACATACGCGACACGCGATAAAGGCGTGCGCCATTACGCGCGCCACGTCGCGCGGTTGAAGGCGAGCGCGGCGTATCTCGGTTTCACGTTCGACGAAGCTTCGTTGCATGAGCAGACCGCGCAACATATCGCGGACTTCGAAGGCCAGAAACCGTATCGAATGCGTATCGCGCTGGCCAAGAGCGGGCGCATCACGATGACGAGCGCGCCGCTTGCGCCGTTGCCATCGGATACGGTGAACGTGCTGCTCGCTTCGGAGCGCGGATTCGCGCCGCAAAGCTCGGCCGATCCGCTGCTCAGACACAAGACGACGCGTCGCGCGGATTACGATCGTGCGTGGAAAGCCGCCGAAGCCGAAGGCGCGTTCGACATGTTGTTCGTCAACGAGCGCGGCGAGTTGACCGAGGGCGGCCGCTCGAGCGTGTTCGTGAAGCTCGACGGCGAGTGGTTCACGCCGCCCATCGATGCCGGCGTGCTGCCGGGCGTGATGCGCGCGGTGTTGATGGAAGAACTCGGCGCGCGCGAACGCGCGCTTACGCCGAACGAACTCGACAACGCGCAGAGCCTGCTGATCAGCAACGCCCTGCGCGGCGCGGTCGAAGCGCGCCTCAAGCGTTAGCCAGAATCACCACTCGGCGACGCTGCCATCCGCGTGACGCCACACCGGATTGCGCCAGCGATGGCCGACCTTCGCCATTTCGCGCACTTTCTCCTCGTTCACCTCGATTCCCAAGCCCGGCCCTTGCGGAATCGACACCATCCCGTCTTCGTACTTGAAGACTTCCGGATTCCTGATGTAATCGAGCAGGTCATTGCCCTTGTTGTAGTGAATGCCGAGGCTCTGTTCCTGGATGAACGCGTTATAGCTGACCGCATCGATCTGCAGACAGGTTGCGAGCGCGATCGGACCGAGCGGGCAGTGCAGCGCGAGCGCGACATCGTAGGCTTCGGCCATCGTCGCGATCTTGCGGCATTCGGTGAGACCGCCCGCGTGCGACGCGTCCGGCTGAATGATGTCGACGTAACCGCCCGCCAGAATGTGCTTGAAATCCCAGCGCGAGTAGAGCCGCTCGCCGAGCGCGATCGGCGTGCTTGTCTGGTTGACGATATCGCGCAGCGCCTCGACGTTTTCCGAAAGCACCGGCTCTTCGATGAACATCAGCTTGAACGGATCGAGCTCCTTCGCGAGCACTTTCGCCATCGGCTTGTGCACGCGTCCGTGAAAGTCGACGCCGATGCCCACGTTCGGCCCGACCGCTTCGCGCACCGCTTGCACGTTGTCGATCACGCCCTGAACCTTGTCGAAGGTATCGATGATCTGCAGCTCTTCCGAGCCGTTCATCTTCACGGCCTTGAAGCCGCGCTCGACCACCGCCCGCGCGTTGTTCGCGACGTCGCTCGGACGGTCCCCGCCGATCCACGAATACACCTTGATCTTGTCGCGCACCTGGCCGCCGAGCAGCGCGTGCACCGGCACGCCGTGATGCTTGCCGAGAATGTCCCACAACGCCTGATCGACGCCCGCGATCGCGCTCATGCCGATCGGCCCGCCGCGATAGAAGCCCGCGCGGTACATGACCTGCCACAAGTCTTCGATATGGCGCGGGTCCTTGCCGACGAGATAGTCGGCGAGTTCATCGACGGCTGCGGCGACCGTATGCGCGCGGCCTTCCACAACCGGCTCGCCCCAGCCCGTGATGCCCTCGTCGGTTTCGATCTTGAGGAAGCACCAGCGCGGCGGAACGATGAAGGTCTCGAGTTTCGTGATTTTCATTGAGCGTCTCCTGAAGGGTTTTACATGGTAGCAAAAAGGCGATGTCTGGTCATATTAATAGTATTATTCGCATAAAGATTGGGACTTACGAAACATCAGTCGAATGCCCGATAATCGTGCTCAATATATGAAGGGAGACCATCATTTACCGCGATCTGCATGGCCGTGTGACGCATGAACTGGGCATGGCGATCCTGCGCGGCGACTTTGCGCCGGGTTCGCCATTGCCGCGCGAAGCGGAACTGATGGAGCGCTTCGGCGTGAGCCGCACGGTGTTGCGCGAGTCGTTGCGCACGCTGACATCGAAAGGATTGATCGAGTCGCGGCCGAAAGTCGGTACGCGCGTGCGCGCGCAAGACGCGTGGAATCTGCTCGATGCCGACATGCTCGACTGGTACTCGCGCGTCGCGCCGCCGCTGCAATTCGCACTCAAGCTTCAGGAAATGCGCGAGATGATCGAGCCGTACGCCGCCGCGCTCGCCGCCGACAACCACGAAGAACGCACGCGCGAACGACTCACGCGCGCGCATCAGGCGATGGCGGACGCGCAGAACGTCGATGAATGGGTGCGCGCCGATCTCGACTTCCATCTGGGCGTGCTCGCCGCGTGCAGCAACGAATTGCTGATTCCGCTCGGCGCGCTGATCGAGCGCACGCTCGAAGGCCAGTTGCGCCTGAACGCGAAGCGCGCCGACGTCTACAACGCGTCGCTCGCGGAACATACGGCGGTTTTCGAAGCGATCATCGCGCGCGATTCGAACGGCGCGCGCCGCGCGATGGCCGGTCTGCTTGGTGTGACACGCGGCCGGATCGAAGGCTAGAACGCGTTCAGCGGAATCTTCAGATAGGTCGTGCCGTTGCTCGCCGCGTCGGGAAAGTGGCCCGCGCGGATATTGACCTGAATGGCGGGCAAGATGAGCGTCGGCATGCCGAGCGTCGCGTCGCGCGCCTCGCGCATCGCGACGAACTCGTCCTCGGTCTTGCCGCCGCCGACGTGGATGTTCTTCTCACGCTGCTCGCGCACCGTGGCTTGCCATTGCGGAGCGCGCGTCTCCGGCGGATAGTCGTGACACACGAAAAGCCGCGTGTCGGGATCGAGCGCGAGCAGGCGCTGAATCGATCGATACATCGCGCGGGCGTCGCCGCCCGGGAAATCGCAGCGCGCGGTGCCCAAGTCCGGCATGAAGAGCGTGTCGCCGACGAACACCGCATCGCCGACGTGATACGCCATGTCGGCGGGCGTATGTCCCGGCACGAAGAGCGCGGTTGCTTCGAGCGCGCCGATCATGAACCGCTCGCCGTCGGCGAACAGATGATCGAACTGCGAGCCGTCGAGCTGGAACTCGGGTTCGAGATCGAAGATCTTCTTGAACACGCCCTGCACCGTGCGTATCGACTCGCCAATTCCGATCTTCCCGCCGAGCGTGCGTTTCAGATACGGCGCCGCCGAGAGATGATCGGCGTGCGCGTGCGTCTCCAGAATCCATTCGACGGAAAGCCGCTGGTCCCGCACGAACGCGACGACCGCATCGGCGGATTTCGTCGATGTGCGCGCGGCTTTGGGATCGTAGTCGAGCACCGGATCGACGATAGCCGCGGCGGAGCCGGGCGCTTCGTAGACGACGTACGTCATCGTGCCGGTGTTGATGTCGAAGAAGGGCTGAATGATCGCTTGCACGCTGATTCCCCCGGTGCGTCACGCGATCCTGTGCTTTTGCGGCCCGGATGGATTGGGCGTGTTTGTCAGGATCGCGATACAGTGTAACCCTTTGCGCCGGGCATCGATGCGCCGGCCGTCGTCTTCCCGAAAGCTCCATCGAGAGGTTTGAATGCCGCACGTCCCGACCGCGCTCGCGTCGTCCTGGGGCGCGTGGGCCGTGTTCGTCAGCGTCCTCGCGACGCAGCTCGGCGTGCCGGTCCCCGCCGCGCCGATGCTCATTCTCGCCGGCACGCTCGTCGCCGCCGGCAACGTGCCGTTCTGGCAAATGCTGGTGGCCGCAGTGCTCGCGGTGCTCATCGCCGATTCCTTGTGGTTCACCGCGGGCCGTCTCTACGGCCGCACCTTTCTCAATTCGCTCGTGCGCTTCTCACTGTCGATCGATACCACGCTGCGCACCGCGCGCCGATGGTTCGAGCGCTTCGGCGTGCCGCTGCTCGCGCTGTCGAAGTTCGTGCCGGGGCTCGGGCTCGTGTCGGCGCCGCTGCTCGGCACCACGCAGATCGAAGTGCGCGTCTTCGTGTTGTGGGATCTGATCGGCGCGACGGCGTGGGCGAGCTTCTGGATGCTCGGCGGCGCGGCGCTCGAGGCGCAGATCGGCCGGCTCATCGAACTGGTGCGCGCGAACGGCACGACGCTGATCGACGTGCTCGTGATCATCGCGCTCGGCTTCGTGCTGTATCGATGGATCCGGCGCGAGCAGTTTCGTCAGTGGCTCGCGAAGTATCACATCACGCCCGATCAGCTCGACGCGATGATGCACTCCGACACGCCACCCGTGATCTACGACGCGCGTCCGGCGGACATTCGCCGTCGCGAGCCGTATCGCATCGCGGGCGCGATCGCGCTCGATCTCGATTCGCCGGATCGCGTCGATCAGTTGTATGCGGAGCACGAGGTCGTCGTGTATTGCGTGTGTCCGAACGAGGCGACGGCGAAGACCATCGCGCGTCAATTGCGGGCGAAGGGCTTCAGACACGTGCGGCCGCTGAAGGGCGGGCTCGATGCGTGGGAAAAGCACGGCTATCCGACCGAGCCGATTCCGCCCGAGCACTTGCGCGCGCCCGCCGATCACGACGACATCGATCACGATATGGTGACGATCCGCGCGACCGCGCCGGAATGAGCCGACCCTAGCTGCGGCGCGCCGGCCGGTTCACGAGCGCGATGCCCGCGAGGACCATCGCGGCGGCGACCATGAAGCGCGCGGTGAAATGCTCGCCGAGCAAGAGCACGCCGAAGGTGACGCCGAAGATCGGCGTGAGAAACGAGAACACGGAAAGCCGCGACGCCATGTAGCGCGTGAGCAGCCAGAACCACGTCAGATAGCTGATGAACGCGACGACGATCGCCTGATACGCGAGACTCGCGATCGCTATGGGCGACACGGCTTCGACGTGCGTCTGCCCGATGCCCGCCGCGAGCACGAGCAGCAGAACCGCCGATACCGCCAGCTGATAGAACAGCGTCTTGCTCGCGCTCGCATGGGAGAGCGCGGACGCGCGCACGACGACCGTCGTCGCGGCCCAGAAGATGCCGGCCATGATGCCGAGCGCATCGCCAGCGATGCCTTGCAACGTCGATGCGCTATTCGGATTGCCGTGCAGAAAGCCGTCCGCGAACGCGAGCGCGATGCCGCAGAACGCGAGCACGATGCCGCTCCACTGCGTGCGCGAAAGCCGCTCGCCCGCGACGAACCAGTGCAGCCCGAGCGCGGTGAAACAGGGCGCGGTGTAGAGAAACACGGCCATGCGTGTGGCCGTCGTGAGACTCAGGCCGAAGAAGATGCAGACGAACTCGCCGCCGAACAGCACGCCCGCGAGCAGTCCGGCGGGCAGCGTGTCGTCGCGCTGAAAGAGCGGCACGCCGCGCGTGCGCGTCCAGATCCATACGAGCAATGTGGCGATCAGCGAGCGGATGCCGGCCTGCAGCATCGGCGGAATCGAGGCGTTGGCTTCCTTGATCGCGACTTGCTGTAATCCCCACGCGCCGCAGAGGGCGATCATCACGATAACGGCGGTGGCGTCGGGGGCGCGGCGCAGGGAGAGGGATGGCGAGCTCATCGGCTGTCGGTTAAGCGTGCACTGATCTGGAGCGTCGATTGTGCCAGCGAACCGCTGCGATGAACGAAAGGTCGGGACGAGCCCGTGGAGATTGCGCGCCGCGACGAGCGTGCGGCGCGCGCTTTGAAAGCGTGGATTGAGCGCGGTTCAGGAATGCTTTTCGATCAGTTCGACCTTGTAGCCGTCCGGATCTTCGACGAACGCGATCACCGTCGTGCCGCCCTTCACCGGACCGGCTTCGCGCGTCACCTTGCCGCCCGCCTGACGGATGCGCTCGCACGCATCGGCGGCGTTATCGACTTCGAGCGCGATATGACCGTAAGCCGTGCCGAGATCGTACTTGTCGGTGCCCCAGTTGTAGGTCAGTTCGAGCACGCTGTTCTCGCTTTCCGGGCCGTAGCCGACGAACGCGAGCGTGTACTTGTACTCGGTGTTTTCGCTTTGACGCAGCACATGCATGCCGAGAATGCGCGTGTAGAAATCGATGGAACGCTGCAGGTCGCCGACGCGCAGCATCGTGTGGAGGAGTCGCATGGTGGGATTCCTGTTTGTAGGTTTGCGGGGACAGGAATGAAATTGTACCGTCGGCGCTTTTTACGCGCTGACCGCGCTCACAGTGCCGGCAGCAAGTCCGGCGGATGATGCTTGAGCGTATGCCGCGCCTCGCGGAACTCGGGGAAGATCGATTCCACCGTCTGCCAGAAACGCGGGCTGTGATTCATCTCGCGCAGATGCGCGAGCTCGTGCGCGACGACGTAATCGATGATCGACATCGGAAAATGGATGAGCCGCCAGTTGAGGCGAATCTTGCCGTCGCTGGAGCAACTGCCCCAGCGCGTCGCCGCCGACGACAGCGCATACGCGCGGTACTCGACGCCGAGCTTCGCCGCATAGACCGCGAGCCGCGCACCGAAGATGCGCTTCGCTTCGCTTTGCAGCCAGCCTTGCACGCGATCCTTGATCTGCTGCGCGTCGGCGGATGCTGGCAGCGGAAGCGTGAGCACGCCGGTTTCGTCATCGAACGAAAGCGCGCTCGCAGAGTTGAGCGACACGCTGATCGTCTTGCCGAGAAACGGAAACTGCGCGCCGTCCTTCCATTCGATGCGCGGCAGCGCGCGCTGCTCCACGCGCGTCTGCCATTCGGTGAGCTTCCTGACGATCCAGTTCTGCTTGTCGAGAATCGCGCTTTCGATATCGGCGATCGTCACCCAGCGCGGCGCGGTGATCGCGAGCCCGGTTCCGTCGATGCAAAAGCCGATCGTGCGCCGCGACGAACGACGCAACCGGTATTCGAGCGCGCCCGCTTTGAGCACGATGCGACGCAGGCGCACGCCATCGGGCAGCGGTGCGGTGGGCGCGTTCGGTGCGGCGGGCGTGAGGACGGGAACGGGATCGGCGGGGGGAACATCGCCGCGCAGCGGAGCCGGTCCGTTCGCGGGCGGCGCGCCGGAGTAAGCCGGCGCATGCTCGAACGGCAGATCGAGTTGCAGGGTATCGAGCGCGACGGCGGGGCGCTGTCGCGAAGGGGCTTTCTGCATCGGCTCCGCTTTGCGCTCACGGCGCAGGAATGACGAGAAGAAAGAGTAGGGCACGCCTCGGCTCGAATCGAACGCCGCCGCGTCAGCGGCCCGCGCCCGCAGCGCCGGCTTTGGCCGGCTGCGCGTTCGGCACGGCGTAAGCGTGCGGATCGATGCGGCGCATTTCCGTCTCGATCCAGCTTTCGACGCGCGCGTTCACTTCCTCGGGCGTGAGACCGGCCGTATCGATCGGCTTGCCGACCGACACCGTGACTATACCCGGATATTTGATGAACGAATTGCGTGGCCACACGTGACCGGCGTTGTGCGCGATGGGCACGACCGGCGCGCCGGTTGCAACCGCGAAGCGTGCGCCGCCGGTCTTGTACTTGCCCTGGCTGCCGACGCGTGTGCGCGTGCCTTCGGGGAACATGATGATCCACGCGCCTTCGTCCATGCGCGCGCGGCCTTGCCTGGTGACGGAGACGAAGGCGTCGCGGCCCTGCTTGCGATCGATGTGCACCATCTTCAGGAGTCCGAGCGCCCAGCCGAAGAACGGCACATAGAGCAGCTCGCGCTTGAACACGTAGCAGAGCGGCCGCGGCATCAGCGCGGGAAACGCGAGCGTCTCCCATGCGGACTGATGCTTCGACAGCAGCACGGCCGGACCATTCGGCAGGTTCTCCATGCCTTCGATCGTGTAGCGAATGCCGATCAGATGCCGCAGCACGACGATCGTCGACTTGCACCAGCCGGCGGCCATCCAGTAACGCTTGTCTGCGCGCATGAACGGAAACGCGATGAAGCAGGCGATCGCGTACGGCACCGTGTACACGACGAAGTAAAGCATCAACAGCAACGAACGGATGAAGCGCATGGAATATCTGTTACTGAGCCGCGGCGCGATCCTGATGCCGCGCGAGGAAATCGAGCGCGAATGCGCGCAAGTCCTTGTGAACGAGGGTGCCTTCGGGCAACTGGCCTTCCTTGAGCGTCTTTTCGCCTTTGCCGGTCAGCACGAGATGCGTGGGAAAGCCCAGCGCCGCGCCCGCCTGGAGATCGCGCAAAGAATCGCCGACGACCGGCGTATCTTCCGGATCGATCTCGAAGCGGTCGATGATCTGTTGCAGCATGCCGGGCCGGGGCTTTCTGCAATCGCACTGATCTTCGGCCGTGTGCGGGCAGAAAAACACCGCGTCGATGCGCCCGCCGACGGCCGCGACCGCGCGATTCATCTTCTGATGCATTGCGTTGAGTGCGGCCATGTCGAATAGACCGCGCCCGATGCCCGACTGATTCGACGCGATCGCCACGCGATAGCCCGACTGGTTCAGCCGCGCGATCGCTTCGAGACTGCCGGGAATGGCGACCCATTCGTCCGGCGACTTGATGAAGGCATCCGAATCGACGTTGATGACGCCGTCGCGATCGAGGATGACCAGTTTGCGGTTCATGACCATGGGCGGCGTTTCTTAAGCAGCGAGCTTCGAGATGTCGGCGACGCAGTTCATCTGCTGATGCAGCGCGTTGAGCAGCGCAAGACGATTGTTGCGCAGCGCCGGGTCTTCCGCGTTCACCATCACGTCGTTGAAGAACGTATCGACGGATTCGCGCAACGCGGCGAGCGCGGTGAGCGCCTCCGTATAGTTGCGCGCGGCGAGCTGGCTTTGCACGCGCGGCGTCACTTGCTCGATCTGCGCGTACAGATCCTTCTCGGCCGCTTCGACGAGCAGTTCCTTGTCGACCACCGAAGGCGCGCCTTGCTCCGACTTCTTCAGAATGTTCGAGATGCGCTTGTTGGCCGCCGCGAGCGCCGCGGCTTCCGGCAGCGCCGCGAATTCGCGCACGGCGTCGAGGCGCGCGACGATGTCGTCGAGGCGCGTCGGGTTCAGGCTCAGGACCGCTTCGATATCGTTCGCTTCGAAGCCGCGCTCGCGCAACAGTCCGCGCAGACGATCGAGGAAGAAGGCGTAGACCGCTTCGGTCGAATCGGCGACTTGCGGCATGCCCGCGAACTGACGTTGCGCCGCGCCGACGAGATCGCGCAGATCGACCGGCAGCTTCTTTTCGAGCAGGATGCGCAGCACGCCCAGCGCGTGACGGCGCAGCGCGAACGGATCTTTCTCGCCCGTCGGCGCGAGCCCGATGCCCCAGATGCCGACGATCGTTTCGAGCTTGTCCGCGAGCGCGACCGCGGCACCGACGCCCGTCGACGGCGTTTCGTCGCCCGAGAAGCGCGGCTGATAATGCTCCGAGCACGCGAGCGCGACTTCTTCCGGCTCGCCGTCGTGACGCGCGTAGTACGTGCCCATCGTGCCTTGCAGCTCGGGGAATTCGCCGACCATGTCGGTCAGCAGATCCGCCTTCGCGAGACGCGCGGCGCGGCGCGTCAGCGCGGGATCGACCCCGACCATCGGCGCGATTTCGCCCGCGAGCGCTTCGAGACGCTCGACGCGCTGCAGCGTCGAGCCGAGCTTGTTGTGATAGACGACGTTCGCGAGCAGCGGCACGCGATCTTCGAGGCGCTTCTTCTTGTCCTGCGTAAAGAAGAACTTTGCGTCGGCGAGGCGCGGGCGCACGACGCGCTCGTTGCCTTCGACGATCTCGCCGGGCGTCTTCGTATCGATATTCGACACGATCAGAAAACGCGAGCGCAGCTTGCCGTTCTGGTCCGTGAGCGCGAAGTATTTCTGGTTCGTCTGCATCGTGAGGATCAGACATTCCTGCGGCACCTGCAGGAATTCCTCGTCGAAGCGGCATTCGTAGACGACCGGCCATTCGACGAGCGCGTTCACTTCGTCGAGCAGCGCTTCGGGCATCACGACGCGATCTTCGCCCGCAAACGCCTGCAGTTGCGTGCGGATCGATTCGCGGCGATCGTCGAAGTTCGCGACGACGCGGCCTTTGTCGAGCAGGGTGTCGGCGTAGTCGTCGGCATGAGCGATCGCGACGAAGCCTTCCGACATGAAGCGATGCCCGATGGTCGTATCGCCCGCATCGACGCCAAGCGCGCTGACCGGCACGACGTCGCGGCCGTGCATCGCGATCAGGCGCTGCACCGGACGCACGAACTGCACGCTGGTGCCGTCCGGACGCTGATACGTCATGACCTTCGGAATGGGCAGCTTGCCGAGGGTTTCGTCGAGCGCGGCTTGCAGGCCGTCGGCGAGCGTCGCGCCGGGCGCGGCGTAGCGCAGGAAGAAGGCTTCGGCCTTGCCGTCCTGCGCGCGTTCGAGTTCGGCGATGGGAAAGTCGGGGAAGCCGAGCGCCGCGAGTTTCTTCGCGAGCGGCGGCGTGGGGTTGCCTTCCTTATCGAGCGCGACCGTTACCGGCAAGACTTTCTCGCGCACCTGCTTTTCCGGCGCGACATCGCGCACATTGCGGATGAGCACGGCGAGGCGGCGCGGCGTCGCGTACTTTTCGAACGAAGGCGCGCCGTCGATGAGATCGCGCGCGGCGAGACGCTCGACGATGCCATCGGCGAAAGCGGTGCCGAGACGCGCAAGCGCTTTCGGCGGCAGTTCTTCGGTGAGCAGCTCGACGAGGAGCGAAGCGTGGTTGGATTGCGTCATTGTTCTAGCGAGCCTCGTCAAGCCTGTTCGTTGTTGCTGGGTTCGCCCGGCGGCGTGCTTTCCACCTTGAGCGGCGGCGCCCATGCCGGACGCTGCGCTTCCTGCTCGTCGCTGACGAGATCGCGATCGCCCTTGACCGGATTGCCGAGCATCGGGAAGCCGAGCGCTTCGCGCGAATCGTAATAAGCCTGCGCCACGAGGCGCGACAACGCACGGATGCGGCCGATATACGCCGCGCGCTCAGTCACGGAAATGGCGCCGCGCGCATCGAGCAGATTGAACGTATGGCCGGCCTTCAGCACGAGCTCATACGCGGGTAGCGCGAGCTTCGCATCGATCATCTTCTTCGCTTCTTCTTCGTAGCTCTTGAAGAACGTGAACAGCAGATCGACGTTCGCGTGCTCGAAGTTGTACGTGGACTGCTCGACCTCGTTCTGGTGATACACGTCGCCGTAGGTGAGGCGGCGCAGTTCGCGGCCGTTCGGGCCGTCTTCTTCCCATTCGGTCCAGATGAGGTCGTACACGTTCTCGACCTTCTGCAGGTACATGGCGAGGCGTTCGAGACCGTAGGTGATTTCGCCGAGCACGGGCTTGCAGTCGATGCCGCCCGCTTGCTGGAAGTACGTGAACTGCGTCACTTCCATGCCGTTGAGCCACACTTCCCAGCCGAGTCCCCAGGCGCCGAGCGTCGGGTTCTCCCAGTCGTCCTCGACGAAGCGCACGTCGTTCTGCTTCAGATCGAAGCCGAGCGCTTCGAGCGAGCCGAGGTACAAATCGAGGATGTTTTCCGGCGCGGGCTTCAGCACGACCTGATACTGATAGTAGTGCTGCAGGCGGTTGGGATTCTCGCCATAGCGGCCGTCCTTCGGGCGGCGCGACGGTTGAACGTAGGCCGCGCGCCACGGCTCCGGGCCGATCGCGCGCAGGAACGTGTGGACGTGCGAGGTGCCTGCGCCGACTTCCATGTCGATCGGCTGGAGGAGCGCGCAGCCCTTTTCGTTCCAGTAGGACTGCAGCGTCAGAATGATTTGCTGGAAAGTGAGCATGATTGCCTTTTGCGGGCGAACGCGGCGCGGCCATCGTCGTGACGACGCGACTCGGAGGCTCGGCCGAAGTACTTAAACGGAGAATTTTAGCCGAACGGACGGGCGGGTGCGGCTTTTTGGGAGAAGGCGGGCCGCGTCGCATCGCGCGACGCGGCTTTGTTTCAGCCGATGTTCAACGCTCGCCCGAACGTTTCCGATTCGGCGCGAATGCAAACGCGAACGCCAGCAGAATCAGCGATACCGCGATCACCGTCATGTTCCCGCTCGTCACATACGGCGTGCTGCCCGACGTGCCTTGCACGCGCGCTTCGAGCACGCCCGTGGCGAACGTCGGCAGCTTCGAGATGACATCGCCGTTGGCCGCGATCGCCGCCGTCATGCCGGTGTTGGTCGCGCGCAGCATCGGCCGGCCGGTTTCCATCGACCGCATCCGTGCGATCTGCAAGTGCTGATCGAGCGCGATGGTATTACCGAACCACGCGAGATTCGTCGAGTTGATGAGAATGCCCGCGGGCGTTTCCTGCTCGCGGATCGTGCGCGCGATCTCTTCGCCGAAGATGTCCTCGTAGCAGATATCGACGGCGACCGGCTGGTTGTGCACGACGAATGCCTTCTGCGCGATCGGCCCGCGCGCGAGATCGCCGAGCGGAATGCCCATCATGCGCACGAACCAGTGAAAGCCGGGCGGCACGAATTCGCCGAAGGGCACGAGATGATGCTTGTCGTAGCGATACACGCCGTTCACATGCGGCGTGACGCCGAAGAGACTGTTGGTGAAATCGGTTGCGCGGCCATCGGGCAGAATCGTGACGCCGATCGCGCCGAAGAGAATCGACGAGTTCGTGTCGTCGGCGAAATTGCGGATCGCGACGGCGAAATCCTGCGGAATCTGCACCGACAGCACCGGCAGCGCGGTTTCCGGCGTGACGATCAGATCAGCGGGCTTCTCGGTGATGAGGCGCTTGTAGAGCGCGAGCGAGTCATCGACGCCCGACTGCTCGAACTTCATTTCCTGCTTCACGTTGCCTTGCAAGAGACGCACGTCGAGCGGTGCGTTGGCGGGCGTCGTCCATTGGACGAGCGACAGCAGCATGCCCGCGACGATCAGCGCAACCGCGACGACGCCCGGCGCGAACGCGAGCCGCCGCGTCTTGCGCAAGTGATAGACGGCCTGCACGATCAGCGCGGCGACGAGCGCGAGCACCCAGCCGACGCCGTACACGCCGACGATCGCGCCGAAGCCCTTGAGCGGACCGTCGACTTGCGCATAACCGCTCGCGAGCCAGGGAAAGCCGGTGAACACGAGGCCGCGCAGCCATTCGCCGAGCGCCCAGGCGCTCGCGAACGCGAACGCGCCGTGCCATGTCGGCGCATAGCGCGGCGATGCTTCGATGTCGCGTGCGGTGGCGGCGTCTTCATCGCCGAAGCGCGCGCGCCCCGCGACGAACGACCAGACCACGCTCGACAACGCCGGATAGATCGCGAGATACAGCGAGAACAGTGCGACGGCGGCGGCGGCGAGCGGCGCGGCCATGCCGCCGTAGACATGCATGCTGATGTAGAGCCACCACACGCCCGTCACGAAGTTGCCGAAGCCGAATGCCCAGCCGGTCGCGGCGGCGCTTTTCCAGCCGTTCGCGCGCGAGAGCCACGCGAAGAACAACGCGAACACGGCGAGCTCGATCCATCCGCCGTGCGGCGTCGGCGCGAAGGAGAGCGTATTGATCGCGCCGAGCACGGCGGCGACGAGGTAATGCCAGAACGGCAATGCGCGACGCGTATCGGGTGTCACGGAGACGTCGCGTTGACGGGAGAGAAAGCGAAACGATGAATCGGCCATTGATGACGGTCGAGATGAAACGGCAAAAGCGAGTGTAGGACTGACAGCGGGCGCCGTTCGGCTGCGGCGCCCGCGAAGCGCTTAGTCGCGCAGTTCGTCTTCGTCGTCGCCCGCGTGGTGATGTTGCTGCGCGAGATTCGGCACGCGCCGCACGAGAAGAACGTGAATCTGGCGGGCGTCGCCGCGCAGGATCTCGAACACGAAATCGTCGATGCGTACTTTTTCGCCGCGATGCGGCACGCGCCCGAAGCGATGCGTGACGAGTCCGCCGATGGTATCGACTTCTTCGTCGGAGAAATCGGTGCCGAATTCCTCGTTGAATTGCTCGATGCCGGTGAGCGCGCGCACGCGATACTTGCCGTCGGGCGTCGCGATGATATTGCCGGCTTCCTCGTCGAAGTCGTATTCGTCCTCGATGTCGCCGACGATCTGTTCGAGCACGTCCTCGATCGTGATGAGGCCGGCGACGCCGCCGTATTCATCGACGACGATCGCGATGTGATTGCGGTTCACGCGAAAGTCGTGCAGCAGTACGTTCAGACGCTTCGATTCGGGGATGAAGACGGCGGGACGCAGCATGCCGCGCACGTCGAATTCTTCTTCGGCGTAGTAGCGCAGCAGGTCTTTCGCGAGCAGCACGCCGATGACGTTGTCGCGATTGCCTTCGTACACCGGATAGCGCGAGTGTGCTTTTTCGAGCACGAAGGGGATGAATTCCGCGGGCGTTTCCGCGATGTTGATGGCGTCCATCTGGGCGCGCGGCACCATGATGTCGCGCGCGCAGAGGTCGGACACCTGAAAGACGCCTTCGATCATCGAGAGCGAGTCGGCGTCGAGCAGGTTGCGCTCGTGCGCGTCCTGAAGCACTTCGAGAAGTTCGTCGCGCGATTCCGGCTCGTGCGAGATGAAATCGGTCAGGCGTTCGAGGAGCGAGCGCTTTTCTTGCGGTTTGTCGGTGTGGCGTCGACTGGGATAGGGATCGTTCATAGCGGAGCGCCCGGGAGTTCCCGGGCGCAGGTTAGCGGAAAGTTAAGCATACACCAAGGCAAAAAGCGGGCTGCGTGGCGCGGCGCGCATGACTTCAGCCATGCTAGCCGATAAATGTGCGAGAAGTATGTCCAGCGGAAAGCGTTGGCCGAATGGACGATATCAGGCGCGAAAATCATATGGAGGCAAAAAGCGCCAACGTCAGCGTCCGCCCTGCGCCTGGCAACGCTTCAACAACGCCTCCAGCGCCCGATCCGGCATGCCGCTCTCGCGCAGCGCCTCCACCGTCCGGCTGACGTAATCCAGCGTCGTCCCATATCGGCCGCTCGCGCAGCCGAGCACCGTGCGCACGACCGGATCGGCGAGCTTGCCGGTATAAGACGCCGCATCGCGCCGCATGACGAACGCGAGCGCATCGACGCGCCGTCCGTCCGCGAGCGTACAGGGCAGCCACGCGGGGCGGTACGAACCCATCGCCATTTCGCGGCGCCACAGCACGTCGAGATGCTCGATCGCTCCGACGCCCGCGAGCCGGAACGCCATGCCGGTGCACGAGCCGCCGCGATCGAGCGCGAGCACGAGACCCGGCTGCTCCGGCGTGCCGCGATTCACGCGCGACCACAGATAAAGCCCGCGATGATAGCCATGCACTTTGCCGCGCACCGCTTCGACTGTCGGCAGCCCGGGGTTCCAGATCAGCGAACCGTAGCCGAAGAGCCACACGTCCGACTCGCCGTCCCAATGCGCGAACGCCGCCTCGCGCGATGCCGCAAGTTCGGCATCCGTCCACAATGCGGATTCGCCGAGCGCGGGCGGATAGCCGGCGCACGGCTCGGGCGCGATGTCAGGAAGTGACTCGGGATGCGTGGGTTCGGGCAGCTTGTCGTTCACGGCGCGTTGGGAACATCGGGGACATCGGACCGGCTTCAGGTCGAAGGCACGTAAGGATCGGAAAATCCCAGAGACTGCATGATATCCGTCTCGATGGATTCCATCTCTTGCGCTTCGCTCTCGACTTCATGGTCGTAGCCCTGCGCATGGAGCGTGCCGTGGACGATCAGATGCGCGTAATGCGCGGCGAGCGGCTTGCCCTGTTCGGCCGCCTCGCGCTCGACGACCGGGCAGCACAGAATCAGATCGCCCGCGACCGGATCGTCCTCCGATTCTGCATACGCGAAAGTCAGCACGTTCGTCGCGTAATCCTTCTGCCGATACGTGCGGTTGAGCATCCGGCCTTCTTCTTCGTCGACGAAGCGCACGGTCAGTTCGGCGTCCGCGAACAGCGACGCCTTGATCCAGCGCGCGACCGTCGCGCGCGGCAGGATCGCCTTGTGCGACGGATACGCCTTCGCCGCTGGAAACTGCAGGGTCAACGTGAGGCGCGGCATTATTCGGGCTTCTGCGCTTGCTGTTGCGCAGCGCGCGCGGCCTCGGCGAGCGCGGCGTCTTTCTGCGATTGCGCGTCGTAAGCCTCGACGATGCGCGCGACGAGCGGATGCCGCACCACGTCCGCCGACGTGAAATGCGTGATCGCGATGCCGCGCACTTCCGACAGCACATGCTGCGCCTCGATCAGGCCGCTCTTGTGGCCGCGCGGCAAGTCGACCTGCGTCGTATCGCCGGTGACGACCGCCTTCGAGCCGAAGCCGATCCGCGTCAGGAACATCTTCATCTGCTCGGGCGTGGTGTTCTGCGCTTCGTCGAGGATGATGAACGCGTGATTCAGCGTGCGCCCGCGCATGTACGCGAGCGGCGCGATTTCGATCATCTGGCGCTCGAACATCTTCGCGGTCTTGTCGAAGCCGAGCAGATCGTAAAGCGCGTCGTAAAGCGGACGCAGATACGGATCGACCTTCTGCGCGAGATCGCCCGGCAGAAAACCGAGCCGCTCGCCCGCTTCGACGGCGGGGCGCGTCAGCACGATGCGCTTGACCTGATCGCGCTCGAGCGCATCGACCGCGCACGCGACCGCGAGATACGTTTTGCCCGTGCCCGCCGGCCCGATGCCGAAGGTCACGTCGTGCGCGATGATCTGCTTCAGATACTCGCGCTGCGCGGGCGTGCGTCCGCGCAGATCGGCGCGTCGCGTGTAGAGCTTCGGACCGTGGTCTTCGTCTTCGCCGAGATCGATCGTCGCGCTCGGTTCATCGAACGGATGATCGGGATCGCCACGAAAACGCGGATCGATTTCGCCTTCTTCGCCGTTAGCTTCGCGCGCATCCTTCGCGCGACGCGTCGCATGACGCGCTTCGACGAGCGCGAGCTGAATGTCGTCGACGGAAATCGGATCCCGCGCGCGGTTGTAGAAGTTTTCGAGCGCCGCGAGCGCGACTTTGGCGCCACGACCACGAATCGCGATCTTGTGGCCGCGTCGCGAAAGCGTCACATCGAGCGCCTGCTCGATCTGCCGCAGGTTTTCGTCGAGCGGGCCGCAGAGGTTGGCGAGCCGCGCGTTGTCGTCGCGCGGAGCGGTGAATTCCAGATGCTGCGTGGGAGCGTTCTTCAAAGTGAACTTGAGTTCCTGTCTTTAGTGCGCAAGCTCGGGCGCCATGACCAGTTCGCCGCGCAGCGAGTGCGGATAGGCATGCACGATCTTCACGTCGATCATCTGGCCGATGAGCCGCGCGTGCGATTCTGCCGGCGCCGGGAAATTGACGACGCGGTTGTTCTGCGTGCGTCCCGCGAGTTCGTTCGGATCCTTGCGCGCCGGGCGTTCGACCAGAATGCGCTCGACCTTGCCGACCATCGATTCGCTGATGCGCTGCACGTTTTCCTCGATCGTCGCCTGCAAATGCTGCAGACGCTTCAGCTTGACTTCGCGCGGCGTGTCGTCGTGCAGATTCGCTGCCGGCGTGCCGGGGCGCGGGCTGTAGATGAACGAGAAGCTCGTGTCGTAGCTCATCTCGTCGACGAGCGCCATCATCTTGTTGAAATCGTCTTCGGTCTCGCCGGGAAAGCCGACGATGAAATCCGTCGACAGCGACAGATCCGGGCGGATCGCGCGCAACTTGCGGATGACCGACTTGTATTCGAGCACGCTGTAGCCGCGCTTCATCGCCATCAGAATGCGATCCGAGCCGTGCTGCACCGGCAAATGCAGATGCGAGACGAGCTTCGGCACTTTCGCGTAAGTGTCGATCAGGCGCTGCGTGAATTCCTTCGGATGCGACGTCGTATAGCGGATGCGTTCGATGCCCGGAATGTCCGCGACGTATTCGATGAGCGTCGCGAAATCCGCGATCTCGCTCGAACCGAGCGTCAGCGCGCCGCGATAAGCGTTCACGTTCTGGCCGAGCAGCGTGACTTCGCGCACGCCCTGGTCCGCGAGACCGGCGACTTCGGTGAGCACGTCGTCGAGCGGGCGAGACACTTCCTCGCCGCGCGTGTACGGCACGACGCAGTAGCTGCAGTATTTCGAGCAGCCTTCCATGATCGACACGAACGCGCTCGGGCCATCGACGCGCGCCGGCGGCAGATGATCGAACTTCTCGATTTCCGGAAACGTGATGTCGACCTGCGCGCGGCCGGTCGCGCGGCGCTGATCGATCATCGCGGGCAGACGATGCAGCGTCTGCGGACCGAACACGAGATCGACATACGGCGCACGCGCGACGATCGACGCGCCTTCCTGACTCGCGACGCAACCGCCGACGCCGATCAGCAGATTCGGGTTCGCTTCCTTCAGCTCGCGCACACGGCCGAGATCGGAGAACACCTTCTCCTGGGCTTTTTCGCGCACCGAGCACGTATTGAACAGAATGACGTCCGCGTCTTCGGGCGTATCCGTCTTGATGAGTCCTTCCGCCGCGCCGAGCACGTCGACCATCTTGTCGGAGTCGTACTCGTTCATCTGGCAGCCGAAGGTCTTTACATAAACTTTCTTGGTCATGAATCGTCGCCGGTCGCAGTGGTTAACCTGGGGGCGCTGTAAAAGAGATTAAAGAGGGAATTTGCGGCGCAATTACACTGATCTGCACCGCTTTTTACTGTATTTGACCCAATATTATAGCTCTGGCCGCCATTCCCGACGCTTCCCGCGCGCGTCGGGCGGATACGCCAGGTCGCCGAGCAGGTCGTTCGTCGTTTTTTCGAAACGCTCGACGAGAAAGTCCAGCAGCACCCGCACGCGCGGCGCCATGTACCGATTGGCGTGAAAAAGCGCGTGCACGGCGGCTTCGTGCGTACACCAGTCGGGCAACACCATCTGCAGCGTGCCGGCGCGCACGTCGGCGGCGATATCCCAGATCGATTTATGCGCGATGCCGTGGCCCGCCAGCGCCCATTCGCGCAGCAGCGCGCCGTCGTTGGTTTCCCAGGCGTCGGCGAGCGGAATCGTGTACGCGTAACGCTCGTCGCCGCGCACGAAGACGAGCTCGTTGAGCGGCCCGTTCGCCGTAACGACGACGAGGAAGTCATGCCCGGTCAGATCGGCGGGCGTTTCGGGCACGCCCATGCGCGCGAGATACGCGGGCGACGCGCACAGCACGCGGCGATTCGGCGCGAGCGCGCGGGCGGCGAGGCCGCTGTCGGGCGGGGCGCCGAAGCGGATCGCGAGATCGATCTCTTCCAGCAAAAGATTCGACACCGAATCCGATAGTGTGAGCGCGAATTTCACGTCCGGATGCAGCGCGCTGAATCCGTCGAGCCAGCCGTTCAGCATGGAGCGACCGAAATTCGATGTCGCCGAAATGCGAACCTTGCCGCGCACGACGTTCTGGCCGGCCTGCAGCGCGGCTTCGGCATCGTCGATCGCCTGCAGCGCGATCCGGCAATGCTGCAAATACACGCGGCCTTCGTCGGTTACGCGCAATTGGCGCGTCGTGCGCTCGAAGAGCCGCGTGTGCAGCGCTTTTTCCAGCTTGATGAGCCGCGCGCTCGCCGCCGCCGGCGACAGGCCCAGCTTGCGGCCCGCCGCCGACAGGCTTCCCGCCGACGCAGCTTCCACGAACAGGCGCATGTCGCCGAGCCGATCCATCGTCATTTTCAAATCCGGTTTGAGAATAATTCAAAGGGTAGGCCAATTCTCAAATCGCTGCGTGGCTTGCACAATGCGCTACGTGTAAACCCTTCCATCTCATCATGCCTCTTCCACTTCTCGCGCTTGCGATCAGCGCATTCGCCATCGGCACGACGGAGTTCGTCATCATGGGCCTCTTGCCCAACGTGGCGCACGATCTCTCTGTGACGATTCCATCGGCGGGGCTGCTCGTCACGGGCTACGCGCTCGGTGTCGCGGTCGGCGCACCGCTGCTCGCCGTGCTGACGAGCAAGCTGCCGCGCAAGCTCGCGCTGCAGTTGCTGATGCTCGTGTTCATCGTCGGCAACGTGCTGTGCGCGCTCGCGCCGGGCTATGGCCTGCTGATGGTCGCGCGCGTCGTGACCTCGTTCGCGCACGGCTCGTTCTTCGGCATCGGCGCGGTCGTGGCCGCGTCGCTCGTTCCGGCGGAAAAGCGCGCGAGCGCCATCGCGCTGATGTTCACCGGGCTCACGCTCGCGAACGTGCTGGGCGTGCCGTTCGGGACGTTCATCGGGCAGGAGCTCGGCTGGCGCGCGACGTTCTGGATCGTCGCGGGCTTGGGCGTATTGTCCGCGCTCGGCGTGACCGCGCTCGTGCCGAACCGCCACGACGCCGCGCCGAGCACGCTCGGCCGGGAAGTGCGCGTGCTGCGCGACGGCCAGGTCTGGCTCGCGCTCACGATGACGGTGCTCGGTTTCGGCGGCGTGTTCGTCGTGTTCACGTACATCGCGCCGATTCTCGAACAGGTGGGCGGCTTCTCGCCGCGCGCCGTCACGCTGATCCTGGTGCTGTTCGGCGTCGGGCTGACGATCGGCAACACGATCGGCGGCAAGCTTGCGGACCGCGCGCTGATGCCGTCGCTGATGGGCATTCTGTTCGCGCTCGCCGTCGTGATGGCGGTGTTCGCGAAGACGAGCCACAGCCAGACCGGCGCGATCCTGACAATTTTCGTCTGGGGCATCGCGGCGTTCGCGACGGTGCCGCCGTTGCAGACGCGCGTCGTCGAGAAAGCGAAGGACGCGCCGAATCTCGCTTCGACGCTCAATATCGGCGCGTTCAACGTCGGCAATGCGGGCGGCGCGTGGCTCGGCGGCGCGGTGCTGACGCACGGTCACGGTCTCGACGCGCTTCCGTGGGCCGCGGCGGCGGTCGCGCTGGCCGCGCTCGCGGTGACGTGGTTCGCCGCGCGCCTGGATGTCCCGCGCGTTACCTCGGACATAAAAGCAGCCGACGCTTGCTGAGCGCTTATCATGTTGGCTCAACGTAATTCGAGCCAACATGATCGATCATCTCATCTGCGATTGCGACGGCGTGCTCGTCGATAGCGAAGTCATCGCGGATCGCGTGATGCTGGACGTGCTCACCGAGACGTTTCCCGGCATCGACTTCAGACCGGTCGTCAAGACGGCTTTCGGACAGCAGACCTCGCGCTTCCTGACTCATCTGGAGACGAAGTTCGGCATCGTGATGCCGCCCGATTTCGTCGATACGATCGAGGCGCGCGTTTCCGTGGAACTCGCGCGCTCGGTCGGACCGATCGCCGGCGTGCGCGCCGCGCTGGAAGGCTGCGGCCTGCCGGTGGCGGTCGTGTCGAACAGCCGGATGGAGCGCGTGCGCGCGTCGGTGCGGCGGGCGGGGCTCTCCGAGATCGTCGGCGCGCGCGTGTTCAGCGCGCAGCAAGTCGAGCGGCCGAAGCCTTATCCCGACGTGTATCTGCTCGCGGCGCGCACGCTCGATGTCGCGCCCGAGCGCTGCCTCGTCGTCGAGGACAGCGTCGCCGGACTGACGGCGGCGCGCGCGGCGGGCATGAAGACCATCGCGTTCGTCGGCGCGAGCCATATTCCGTCCGGCTACGCGCAAGTGCTGCGCGAAACCGGCATCACGCGAATCATGGAGCACATGGACGAGCTGCCCGCGCTCGTCGCGGCGGGCGTGCGCGGGGATTTCGGCGACGTGCTCTCCTGATCCTTACGCCGCTTCCTCGACGGATTCACGTGCGGCCGCCAGCGCCGCGCGGAATTCGACCAGTTCCGCGATGGTCAGCATCGGCAGGCCGTGCTCCTGCGCGAAACGCTCGACTTGCGCGCCGCGCGTCATGGTGCCGTCGGCGTTCATCAGTTCGCAGAGTACGCCGGCAGGCTTGAGGCCGGCGAGGATCGCCAGGTCGACCGTGCCTTCGGTGTGACCACGCCGCGCGAGCACGCCGCCGGGCATCGCGCGCAGCGGAAAGACGTGGCCGGGCCGCACGATGTCCGCCGGGTTCGCGTTTTCGGCGATCGCCGCGCGGATCGTCGTGACGCGATCCGCCGCCGATACGCCCGTCGTCACGCCTTCCCGCGCTTCGATCGACACGGTGAACGCCGTGCCGTAGCGGCTGCCGTTCGCGGCGGCCATCGGCGGGAGTTCGAGCGCGCGTACTTTGTCGTCGGGCAGACACAGGCACACGATGCCGCTGCATTCGCGGATCAGAAGGGCCATGGTGGCGTCGGTGAGTTTTTCGGCGGCGACGATCAGATCGGCTTCGTTCTCGCGATCGTCGTCGTCCTGAAGCACGACCGGACGGCCTTCGCGCATGGCGTCGAGCGCGGCGGCGATGCGCGGCGGAACGTCGAACGAAGCGAGCTGGGGAAGGTCGGCAAAAGCGTCATCGGCGATGACGGCCGGTGTGGCGAACGACAGGCTGGCAGCTTGGGACTGGGACATGTGAAACGCTCTCGCAGGAAATGTAAGCGAAAAACGTTTCAGGGCATTGCAAACAGACAGAACGGCACCCCACGGCGACGCGCCAAGAGGCGCGGCGGCGTCCGGTTCGGCACGATGCGGAAATCGCCAAGGGGACGGACATGACCATCTGCACATCTTCTCTCATCCGGACTATGACCGTCGGCTCTGGCATCTCACCAGATCTGCTGACCCCGCGCGTGAATCCTGCGCGGGCGCTCGCGGGCTCGTGGTCCGGCCGCGAAGCCTCGCCACATACCGCCGGTGGGGAATTGCACCCCGCCCTGAAGACGTACTCGATGCCGCAAGCCGCAAGGCTCGCGAGCTTTTTTAGGATACCGCACGCCGGCGGTTTTTGCACCGCCGCACGACGCGAAAGGGTGCGATACGCCATGCATAGCCGTTAGCTGTCCGCCCATGCCTTCGCCGCGTTGACCGCGCGGCGCCACCCGGCGAGGCAGGAATCGATCTCCGGTTTCGGCATCGACGGCGTGAAGCGGCGCTCCAGTTGCCATTGCGCCTTGAGTTCGTCGACGTCCTTCCAGTAGCCGACCGCGAGCCCCGCCAGATAAGCCGCGCCGAGCGCCGTCGTCTCGGCGATGCGCGGACGCGCGACATCGACGCCGAGAATGTCGGCCTGGAATTGCATCAGCAGATCGTTCGCGCAGGCGCCGCCATCGACACGCAATTCGCCGATGCGGATGCCCGAGTCCGCTTCCATGGCTTTCAAGACGTCGAGGGACTGATAGGCGATCGAATCGAGCGCCGCCCGCGCGACATGACTCGATGTCGTTCCGCGCGTGACGCCGAAGAGCGTGCCGCGTGCGCGCGCGTTCCAGTGCGGCGCGCCGAGCCCGGCGAACGCAGGCACGAGATACACGCCGTCGCTGTGCGGCACGCCGCGCGCGAGCGTCTCGATTTCGCTCGCGCGCCGGATGAGGCCGAGGCCGTCGCGCAGCCATTGAACGACCGCGCCCGCGATGAAGATGCTGCCTTCGAGCGCATAGCTGACGTGATCGCCGATCTGCCAGGCAATCGTGGTGACGAGGTTGTTGCGCGACTCGATGGGCTTGTCGCCCGTGTTCATGACGAGAAAGCAGCCGGTGCCGTAGGTGTTCTTCACCATGCCGGAATCCGTGCACATCTGGCCGAAGAGCGCGGCGTGCTGATCGCCGGCAAGCGCTGCAAGCGGGACATCGGCGTTGAACACGGTGCCTCGCGCCGTGCCATAACGTTCCGACGACGTCCGCACTTCGGGAAGCATGCTGCGGGGAATGCCGAGCGCGTCGAGCAGTTCGTCGTCCCAGCGGCGTTCGTGAATGTTGAAGAGCATCGTGCGCGAGGCGTTCGTGACGTCGGTGACATGCAAGCCGTGACGCGTGAAATTCCACACGAGCCAGCTATCGACGGTGCCGAACGCGAGCCGCCCTTGCTTCGCCTTGTCGCGCGCACCTTCTACGTTATCGAGAATCCAGCGGATTTTCGTCGCCGAAAAGTATGCGTCGATAGGCAAACCGGTTTTCGCGCGAACCATCGCTTCGAGGCCGCGCGACTTGAGCTCGTCACAGAAGCCGGCCGTGCGGCGGTCCTGCCAGACAATCGCGTTATAGACCGGCGCGCCCGTCTCGCGATCCCAGACGATCGTAGTCTCGCGCTGGTTCGCTATGCCGACTGCCGCGATCGAAGCAGCGCTCGCGCCGGCGCGCGTGACGGCTTCCGCGGCGACGCCTGCCTGCGTCGACCAGATTTCGCGCGGATCATGTTCGACCCAGCCCGCCTCGGGATAAATTTGCTGGAATTCCTTCTGCGCCAAGGACACGATGTTGCCGTTCCGGTCGAACAGCATGGCCCGTGAGCTGGTGGTGCCCTGATCGAGCGCGAGAACGTACTGATCCTGCATGGTCTCCTCCGGTTCGAACGGACGTCGACGTTTCGGGCAGCAAAGGCGCTGTCCGTTTGCGCAATCTATCGGAGCGAGGCGACGCGGACAAGCTGGCCGAACGGCATAAGCCGCGCGACATCGACCGCTCGAATGCGGATTTGGGCTATGCCATTCGGCCGAGTGGCGCGGCGTTCGTGTTCGTCCGATACTGGCGGCACGAAACCGATTGAAGGGTGAGTGCGATGCGTATGCTGTTGATTTCCGGCGTGCTGGGCGCGGCGCTTCTGACGGGCTGCGTGGGCACGCCCAGCCTGGACGGCTCATTGGGCGCGCCGTCGTTCAGCGCGCTGCAGGACATGTGCGGGACCTCGCCCGTCGACTACGGCGCGGACGCGCAATCGGTCTATTCAGCCTTCTACGATGCCTATGTGGCCGAACGGCGCGGCGGGTTGCAGAAGGAGCGCTTCTGCGCATTCCAGGCGGCGATTGCAGAACGGTATCGTGCTTATCGCGCGAACCCCGGCCCCGAAGCGCAAAGCGCGTGGGCCAAGTTCTTCCTGGAGCAGCGCGCGCAGGCGTTGAGCTGGCGTGCGGCAGTGGACCCGACACTGCGGGCCGGCTGACGCGACTTGACGGTAGGTGAAGGTTAAGTGAAGCGGACGCGGCCTTGCACCGCGTCCCGAGTCCTGCCGCGTGCTACGAGTAACGCTTGAAAGCCTTGACTGTGGAGTCGCCGGTGGCGGTGAGGCGCCATTGCTGACGTCCCGATGCGAGATTTTCGAGTTGGACGAGCTGACGTTCGAGCAGGGCGTCGAGCTCTTCGCGTTCCATGTCGACCTGATTAGGCGCTTCCTGAACCAATAGCAGCGTGGCGAATTCGTGCGGACTCAGCATTGTGTTCTCCATGACGACCGAACGGCATAAGCAACCGGCCTTGTAAGCCGGGTCTTTTTGCTTCGAAACGTTGTACGGGAAAACTGAAAAATTGCCGGGCAAACGCGTCGATTTTGTGCTGCGGATGCCGGGAATTGGGATTGTAGGCAAGCGTCTGACAAGTGCCAAATTTGCCGAGAAAATTTTGGCTTTGACTTTTTATCAATGCAGAAGCGGTTCATCGCTCACGCGAATTCGAAGAATCCACTTGAGGTTCGTGCGGCGGCGCACACAAGGATCGGCATGCGAGCACACGCAATCAGCGACGCCTGATCGCCCGGTTAATGCGCAATGCGCATTAATTTATACGATAAATGAATTTGTTTTGGATTAAGCGGACAATGCAATATTCCCCCTTTGCCCGGATTGGCCACAAGGTCGGCCGGCACGTTCTGCCCGCTGGAATTTCGGACTTCATTCAATGACTCGCTTCAACTGGCAAAACCCGTATCCCACCCCGCGCCTTCCGGTGTTCGCCCGCAATATCGTTTCGACGTCTCATCCGCTCGCCGCGCAGGCCGGTCTGCGCATGCTATGGAAGGGGGGCAATGCGGTCGATGCAGCCATCGCGGCCGCGGCGGCCATTACCGTGGTGGAACCCGTGTCATGCGGGCTGGGCGGCGACGCTTTCGCGCTCGTCTGGGACGGTCGGAAGCTGCACGGGCTGAATGCTTCGGGCGTATCGCCGGCGGCGTGGAACGTCGATTATTTCCGGCGCAAGTACGGCGAGGAAAACGGTCTCGCGCGCCAGCCCAAGCGCGGCTGGGACGCCGTGACGGTGCCGGGTGTCATCGCCGGGTGGGAAGCGTTGCACGCGAAGTTCGGCACGCTGCCCTTCGCGGATCTGATGGAGCCAGCCATCGAAATCGCCGAGCGCGGTCATGCGGTGGCGAGCATCGTCGCCTACAAGTGGGCGGCGGCGGTGCCGGAGCTCAAGGACATGCCGGGTTTCGCCGATGTATTCATGCCGCACGGCCGCGCGCCTGACGTGAGCGAACTCGTGCGCTTCCCCGGCCACGCAAAAACGCTGCGCCTGCTCGCGCAGCAAGGTCCGCGCGCGTTCTACGAAGGCGAGATCGCCGAGCGCATCGCCGCGTTCGCGCGCGCGGGCGGCGCGGCGTTGACGATGGACGACCTGCGCAACTATCGCGCGGACTGGGTCGAGCCGATCAGCAAGGATTATCGCGGCTACACGGTGCACGAGATTCCGCCGAACGGACAGGGCATCGCGGCGCTCATCGCGCTCGGCATTCTCGACAAGTTCGACGTGAGCGCTTTGAACGTCGATCGCATCGAGTCGCAGCATCTGCAAATCGAGGCGATGAAGCTCGCCTTCGCGGATGTCTATCGCTACGTCGCCGATCCGCGCTCGATGGAAGTCACGCCGGAACACATGCTCGACGACGCCTATCTGACCGAACGCGCGAAGCTCATCGATCCGAAAAAGGCGACGCACTTCGACTTCGGCATGCCCAAGGCGGGCGGCACCATCTATATGTCCGTCGCCGATGAGCGCGGCATGATGGTCAGCTTCATCCAGTCGAATTACATGGGCTTCGGTTCGGGCGTGGTCGTTCCCGACACCGGTATCGCGCTGCAGAACCGCGGTTGCGGCTTTTCGATGGATCCGAAGTCCGCGAACGTCGTGGAAGGCGGCAAGCGTCCGTTCCATACCATCATTCCGGCTTTCCTCACTCAGCAGGTCGATGGCAGGCAGGAAGCCGTCATGAGCTTCGGCGTGATGGGCGGCGACATGCAGCCGCAAGGCCATCTGCAATCCATCGTACGCATGCTCGACTACGGCCAGCAGCCGCAGGCCGCGTGCGACGCGCCGCGCTGGAAGGTGAACCGCGACTTCACGATCGACATCGAAGCCACGCTCGATCTCGAAACCGCGCGCGCGCTCGAGGGTCTCGGCCACACGATCAAGTCCATCGACGATCCCTACATGGACTTCGGCTCCGGCCAGTACATCTGGAAGCTGGATCGCAATGATCCGGAGCGCGGCTATGTCGCGGCGAGCGACAGCCGGCGCGACGGACTCGCCGCAGGCTTCTGAGGCTGCCATCGGAGGCCGCGCCGTCGGCCGGTCTCCGTCGATAAAAAACCACGCATCCGATCGCCGCAATTGTGCAGGCGAGGGGGCTGCGCGCCCGCGCCTCGTGGCCTCGGTCGGACATCACGACATGGAAGCGGGATAGGAGAAATCATGAACGAACGCGTGTATCAAGGCGCTGCTCCGACGCAGGCGCAAACGCCCGCGCCGCACCCGGCGCCATCCAAGGCGATGATCCGCCGCATCGTGTTCTCGTCGTCGATCGGCAACGCGCTCGAGTGGTTCGACTTTCTCGTCTATGGCTATTTCGCGACGGTCATCGCGAAGGCGTTCTTCCCGTCGAATGACGAATGGCTCTCGACGATGCTTGCCATCGGCACGTTCGGCATCTCGTTCCTGATGCGCCCGCTCGGCGCGATCGTGCTCGGCATCTACGGCGACCGCAAAGGACGCAAGGCCGCGCTCACGCTCGCCATTCTGCTGATGATGGTCGGCACGCTCACCATGGCCGTGATGCCTTCGTATCAGCACATCGGAATCGCCGCGCCGCTTTTGATCTTGCTCGCGCGTCTCGTGCAGGGCTTCGCGGTCGGCGGCGAGTTCGGCAGCGCGACCGCGTTCATGGTCGAGCACAGCGAAGCGCGGCGCGGCTACTACGCGAGCTGGCAGTTCGCGAGCCAAGGGCTTGCCGCGATCATGGCCGCGGCGTTCGGCTCGGTACTCAGCGCCTGGCTGCCGCAGCCGCAACTCGAAAGCTGGGGCTGGCGCATTCCGTTTGTCTTCGGTCTGCTCGTCGGGCCGGTTGGCTATTACATCCGCTCGCATCTGGACGAAACGCCGGAGTTTCTCGCGACGCGCTCCGCGCAGAAGGCGAGCGCGCCAGGCGTGTCGTTCGCGAATCAATGGCTGAATCTTTTGCTGGCCGTGGGCATCGTCGCGCAATCGACGGTCGGCGTGTACGTCCTGCAACTCTATATGCCGCTGTACGCAGTCAAGCAGTTGCACCTGCCGGCGACCGCATCGTTCGCCGTCGTGGTGCTCAATGGCGGACTTCAGTTCATCTTCTCTCCGTTGATGGGCGCGCTCTCCGACCGGCTCGGGCGCATCCGCATCATGCTCGGTACATCGATTATCATGGGCGTCACGATTTATCCGATGTTTGCGTGGCTGCAAGCGCATCCGACAGTCGCGTCGCTGGTCGTTCTCCAATCGGTCGCGGGCATTCTCAAGGCCGCGTATTCCGGTCCAATGCCCGCGCTTATGTCCGAAATCTTCCCGACTCGCGTGCGTTCGACGGGTCTTTCCATCGGCTACGCGCTCGGCGTCACGCTGTTTGGCGGTTTTGCGCCGACCATCGTAGAAGCCTTCATCCATGTCACGGGGGACAAGCTCGCGCCGAGTTACTACGTGTTGCTGGCTGCCGTCTTGTCGGGAATCTCGCTGGCGATCGTCGCCTGGCGCATGCGCGCGGCACGACGCGCAACGTAACGGCGCGCTGCGCGACGGCATCGCGCGAAACAATCGAGGCGGCTTCGGCCGCCTTTTGCATTTCGAACACGACGCAACCATATACAGAGCCGACCGGCATGAATAATGCTGCAGCGCACCGACGACTCGACCGCGCCGGATCGTAAGAATTTGGAACGCATGGAACTGGCGGGCCGCGGGTGAGTCTGTCCCCATGTCTGCAAACTCACTGCAGGGCGGCTAAGATGAAAACAAGCCGCTGACACTTGAAGTCAACAGCGCCGGGGTCGATCCAATCACGGCGTCGCCTGAACCTCGGCCGTTTCTCATCGGCCGATGGCGCGTTCAGTCCAGCCAGGGAGCGCGATATATGCATACG
Source organism: Caballeronia sp. NCF2 (assembly GCF_023631205.1). NCBI lineage: Bacteria > Pseudomonadati > Pseudomonadota > Betaproteobacteria > Burkholderiales > Burkholderiaceae > Caballeronia > Caballeronia sp. NCF2. The sequence goes on from NZ_JALQDN010000002.1 coordinate 104,198, forward strand.
GACAGTACACATGTGATGCCTTGGCGCATCGAAGACATCGATCTCACGCGAATCGATCGTCAGAAGGCGGCATCCAACGAGCATCTTCTCTTGTTGTTGTGCGCCTGCTCGTTCATCGAGAGCGGGACGGACCTCTATACGAGCAATCTCAGCAAGTATTTTCACGACGATCCCGAAATCTCGGCGTGGCTCAACAACGAATGGGAGCCCGAAGAGATGCAGCACGGCAGGGCGCTCAAGACCTACATCAACCACGTGTGGCCCGAGTTCGACTGGGACACTGCGTTCAGGAATTTCTTCGACGAATACTCGCTCACTTGTTCATACGAGGAGTTCGAGAAGAAGCGCGCGCTCGAGATGGTTGCGCGCTGCGTCGTCGAGACGGGAACGGCCACGCTTTATCGCGCGATCAACGATTGTTCGGATGAACCGGTGCTGAAGGAAATCACCGACAACATCCGCACGGACGAAGTGCGGCATTACAAGCACTTTTTCCATTTCTTCAAGAAGTGGAACAAGATCGAGGGCAATGGCCGCATGGCCGTGCTCGGCGCGCTCGTGCGGCGCGTCGTGGAACTGAAAAGCGAGGATTCGGAGATCGCGCTGCGGCACGTCTTCGCGATTCGTTATCCGGAGCGCGCGCAGGATGTCGAGTACAACCGCGAGCTCTCCGCGCGAGTGAATGCGCTCGTGCGGCGCAATCTGTCGGCGGATCAGGCCATCAAGATGCTGCTCAAGCCGCTCGATCTGCCCGCGCGCATTCAACCCGGCGTGCACTATCCGCTGTCGAAGATGACGCAGTTATTCTTCCGCTAACCTTGTTCGACGATGCCGGCGCAAAGCCGGCATCTTTTCATGACCGATCACAACACGCCCCGACCGTCGCTTTCGTCGCAATCCGTTTTCGATGAATGGCCGCCCGAGCTGCGCGCGCGCTTCGACGGCGCGCTCGCTCGCGCCGACGACGGCTTCACCGTTTCGCTATGCGCGGCGGATGAGGCTCATCGCGTGCGAACCGCTTTGTTGAGCGCTGGTGAGCTGTACGCGCCGGATGCGCGCAGACTCGCGTTCGCGTTGTGGCCGTCGTCGCGGACGGCGCAGGCTGTCGCCGCGAGCGGACGCGCGACACTCGCCTTCGTATCCGATGAGGCGTTTTATCAAGTGCATCTGGACGTGCGTCGCGTGCCGCTCGACGATGTGCCGCTCGCGTGCTTCGTCGGCACGATCGAGAGCGGTGAGGTTCAACGGGTGGGATATGCGCGACTCACGAACGGAATCGCCTTCGAACTGACCGAAGCGCAATCGGCGCTCGCGCGCTGGCGCGAGCAACTCGACTGGCTGAAGCGGGCGGCGAGCGTCGCCGCCTGAATCACGACAGATGCATTAACGGCTGCGATCGCCCGATCGCAATGCGTCGCGCCGTCCGCCGAGCAATGCGCCGGGATTGCCGCCAGGCTTGCGCGAGTTCGCGACCTGACCGGCTTGAACCGGCTCCTGACGACGCGGCGCGGAACCCGCGTTCACGTTCGGCTTGCTGTGAGTGCGCGCATCGCGCGAAGGCTGCGCGCCGCCGTTGTTCGGCTTCGCCGGACGCGCGCCGCGTGCATCGCCGTTCGGACGGCCGCCTTCGCGGCGTGCTTCGCCACTCGAACGTCCCTCGCCGTTACGCGGATTCTGGCGTCCCTGACCTTGACCTTGTCCCTGGCCGCGTCCTTGACTGCGGCGCTGGATCGGCTCCGGCTTCGCGTTCGGATCCGGCTCGAAGCCGGGAATCACTTCGCGCGGAATCGGCCGCTTGATGAGGCGCTCGATGTCCTTCAGCAGTTGATGCTCGTCCACGCACACCAGCGACACCGCTTCGCCTTCCGCGCCCGCGCGACCCGTGCGGCCGATGCGATGCACATAGTCTTCCGGCACGTTCGGCAGATCAAAGTTGACGACGTGAGGCAACTGATCGATGTCGATGCCGCGCGCCGCGATATCGGTGGCGACGAGCACCTGCAGCGTCTCGGCCTTGAATTCGCTGAGCGCGCGCGTGCGGGCCGACTGGCTCTTGTTGCCGTGAATCGCGAGCGCGCTGATGCCGTCTTTCGTGAGCTGCTCGGCGAGCCGGTTCGCGCCGTGCTTCGTGCGCGTGAACACGAGCACCTGGAACCAGTTGTTGCCGCGGATCAGATGCGTGAGCAACTCGCGCTTGCGATCGCGATCGACCGGATGGATCTTCTGATCGACGGTCTCAGCCGTCGTATTGCGGCGCGCGACTTCGATCAGCGCGGGCGAATCGAGCAGGCTGTCGGCGAGCGCCTTGATCTCGTCGGAGAAAGTCGCCGAGAACAGCAGGTTCTGGCGCTTCGCCGGCAGGCGCGCGAGCACGCGCTTGATGTCGTGGATGAAGCCCATGTCGAGCATGCGGTCGGCTTCATCGAGCACGAGAATTTCGAGCTGCGAAACGTCGATCGTCTTTTGCTGCATGTGATCGAGCAGACGTCCCGGCGTCGCCACGACGATATCGACGCCGCGCTTCAACGCGTCGATCTGCGGATTGATGCCGACGCCGCCGAACATCACCGTCGACTTGAGCTTCAGATATTTGCCGTACGCGCGCACGCTTTCTTCGACCTGCGCGGCGAGTTCGCGCGTGGGCGTGAGGATGAGCGCGCGCACCGGACGCTTGGCGCCACCCGTGACGGGCGCGAGTTGCGACAGGCGCTGCAGGATAGGCAGCGTGAAGCCGGCGGTCTTGCCGGTGCCCGTCTGCGCGCCCGCGAGCAGATCGCCGCCTTTCAGAACGGCAGGAATCGCCTGAAGCTGGATCGGAGTGGGACTGGAATAGCCGAGTTCGTTGACGGCGCGAAGCAGAGGTTCGGACAGGCCGAGTGAATCAAAGGACATAAATTGGATGCTTATTCGTTGTGTCGAACGGCGCGCATGCGAATGGGCCACGGCGAAAAGTTTCGGCCGGCAGAGCGCATGTGCATCGCTCGAAGGAAAATCGGGCGGCGGGCCAGTTGGCGATCAGCGATCGCCGGGCGTTGCCGCGAGGTTCGACGTGCTATCAAGACACGTCATCTGGCGCTTAGTTGCATCGATGGACACTTCGACGCTGCGGCACCCGTTCCAGCCGGCGCTCACGCGACATAGCGCGCGACGCTCACGAACTGGCACAGGCTGCCTGCGAGCACGAACAGATGCCAGATGCCATGTCCGTGCCGGATGCGCTCGTCGTTGATGAAAAACCAGATGCCCGCGGTGTACACGACGCCGCCCGCCACCAGCCACGCGGTTCCCGCGGGCGGCAGCGCCGTCACGAGCGGATGAATGGCTACGAGCGCGAGCCATCCCATCAACACGTACAGCACCATCGAAACGCTGCGGGTTCGCCGCCCGAGCGTGAGTTCCTGCACGATCCCGAGCGCGGCGAGCCCCCAGCTCACGCCGAAGAGCGACCAGCCCCAGGGACCGCGCAAGGTCACTAGTGTATACGGCGTGTAGCTGCCGGCTATCAACAAGTAGATGGCCGAGTGATCGCACTTCTGCAGTATCGCTTTCATGCGCGGCGAGCGCGCGCAGTGATACAGCGTGGAGATCACGTAGAGCGCGCAGAGCATCGCGCCGTACACCGCGAAGCTCACGACCTTGTACGCGTCACCGTCGAGCGCGCCCATCGTGACGAGCGCAGCCAGACCCGCAACCGACAGCAGCGCGCCGATCAAATGGCTGATGCTGTTAAAACGCTCGCCGACATGCATATCGAATTCACCAAAAGACAAGGGGCGCGGCCACGAAGGCTGCGCCCCATATGCGTATTGTACGCTGTCCCGGCGAAGGACCTATGAAGCCATCAGTCGAGCGGCGCCGAACGCAGGTTGCTCACCTGCTGCGGCGACACCGGCGTGCCGTGGTTGCCCCACGACATACGGATGTACGTCACGACTGCGGCGACTTCCGTATCCGACAGCGACTGTGCGAACGGCGGCATACCGTGCGGCATCGGGTTGCCTTCCGTACTCGGCGGATAACCGCCGTTCAGCGTCATACGGATCGGATTGACGGCCGATTGCATCTGGATCGACTGGTTGTTCGCGAGCGGCGGGTATGCAGGCGGCTTGCCGAGACCGTTCTCCGCGTGGCACTTCGCGCAGTTTTCGGTGTAGACCTTCTTGCCGAGCGTGAGCAGTTCGCCGCCGAACTTCTCGGACGTCTCCAGCTGCATGACTTCCGGCGCTTCCTTCTTTTGCGGAATCGACTTGAGATACGTCGAGATCGCGTTGATGTCCGCGTCGGTCATGTACTGCAGGCTGTTGTGAACCACTTCCGCCATCGGGCCGAACACCGCGCCGCGCTGCGACACGCCGGTCTTCAGCAGATCGTTGATGTCCTTCAGGTCCCAGTCGCCCAGACCGGCTTCCTTGTTCGACGTCAGCGACGGCGCGTACCAGTTCTGCAGCGGGATGAGGCCGCCGGCGAAGGCCGCCGAGCTGACCGGGCCGCCCATCGCGTTGATCGACGTGTGGCACATGCCGCAGTGACCGAGGCCTTCGACGAGATACGCGCCGCGGTTCCATTCGACCGACTTGGTCGGATCCGGCTTGTACTCGCCTTCCGAGAAGAACAGCGTGCGCCAGCCGATCAGCAGGTTGCGGTTGTTGAACGGGAAGCGCAGTTCATGCGGACGGCTCGGTTCGGAAACCGGCGGCACCGAGCGCAGATACGCGTAGATCGCGTCCGAGTCCGCGCGCGTGACCTTCGTGTAGCTCGTGAACGGGAAGCCCGGATAGAGCAGCGAACCGTCTTTCGAGCGGCCCGTGTGCATCGCGCGATAGAAGTCGTCGGAGGTCCACTTGCCGATGCCGTATTGATCGTCCGGCGTGATGTTCGGCGTGAACATCGTGCCGAACGGCGTGGCCATCGGCAGGCCGCCGCCGAATTCCTTGCCGCCGCGAACCGTGTGGCACGCGATACAGTCGCCGGCGCGGGCGAGGTACTCACCTTGTTTGATGAGCGCGGCTTTGTCGGCAGGCGTCGCCGCGATGGCGCCGCCCGAATGCAGGTTGTCGCCGCCCGACCAGAGGACGGCGCCGGCTGCGACGGCTGCCACCACGACAGCCGAGGAAAGTGCGAACAGGGACTTGCGTTTCATTGTGTTGTCGCTCCAGACGCCTTATTGCGGTTCGCTGCCGCACTTGAGCGGCATCTTCAACGAGCCAGCGGGCGCGGGCACCGGGTTGGCGGGTGCGGTTTGCGTAGAGAGCCATGCGGCGACGGCGGTCACGTCGTCGTCCGTCAGGCGCGAGGCGATCTGCTGCATGCAATCGGGCGCCTTCGCGTGACGCGTGCCCGACTTCCATGCGCCGACTTGCGCGCTGATGTAGTCCGAATGCAGGCCGACGAGACCCGGGATGGCCGGCTGCATGCCGGTCAGACCCTTGCCGTGGCAGGCCGCGCACGCGGGAATGTTCTTCGATGCATCGCCGTTCAGCACGAGCTGCTGGCCGCGCGCGAGCGTCGTGGCCGACACGTTCGACTTCACGGGCGTCGGATACGGCGGGCGCTGGTTCGAGAAGTACGTCGCGATCTGATGAAGGTAATCGTCCGAGAGATACGTGACGAGGTAGTTCATCGGCGGGTACTTGCGCCGCCCTTCGCGGAAATTCTGGAGCTGGTTGTACAGATAGTCGGCAGGCTTGCCGGCAAGACGCGGGAAGTAATCGTTGTCCGTGCCTTCACCGTGAACGCCGTGGCACGCGGTACAGCCTTGCACGCGCGCGGCCATCGTGTCCGGTGCGATCGGCTGGTTCTGCGCCTGCGCGGCGGAGCTGAAAACGCCAGCGCTGCCTACCAGAGCCGAGGCAAAAGCCATAGCGAGCAGCGGACGAAAAATGCGTCTTGAAAACACGCGACACTCCATGAAATTCGGGGACCTGCCGAGCTTCGTGCGGCTCGGTGCGAAGGTGGCGAACCACGGCCACGCAGGGGGCGGTGGGTGGCGGACCACGGCCACAGCGGCTCGACGAGCCTCTGATGCGACGCGGCATTCTATCATCGATGCATGATGATGACTATTTGACACAATCTCGCTCTAAGTCCCGCTGCAGCGCATTCGCGACAATATGCCGCGCGGCTATTGACCACCCGCGACGAACTTCCTAGGCGCGTGTGGTTCATTGCCTCTCGACAAATATTCGACTCGATGCGAGACGCCCGATCGACGTGCTTCATGCGGTTTCGGAAGCGTCCGGCAAAAATTCAAGGCGTTTCGCTCGTGTTCGATGCTGTGCTGCACCGTGGACCTTCATTCAGACTCCGCAAAATTCCTTCGATGACCTTCCCTTTAGCAATGCGCGTTCACGCCGCGCCCGGTTCCGCATGATGAACGACGATCCTCTCTCGCTCGCGCAGACGGCCTTCGCCGCGCTCGCCGATCTGGCCTTCGCCTGCGTACTCGGCGCGCTGCTGCTGAACGTGTGGCTGTCGCGCGAACAGGCGTTCGCGACCGTATCGCCCGCGCGGCGCGGCTGGTTGCGGGCGGCGCGCGGCGGTCCGATCGCAGCCATCGCGCTCGTTCTGTGCAACTTCGCTTCGTTGTGGCTGCAGGCGGCGGCGATGAGCGGCGCGCCGATCGTGCAGGCGGGCGGCGCGTTGTGGCTCGTCGCGACGGGCACGCACGCGGGCATCGGCTGGTCGGTGGCACTGGCGGGCAGCGTGCTGTTGCTGCTCGCGTCGGCGGGCGGCGGCGCGCTTTCCGGTACGCGGATCGGCATGGCGCTCGTTGCCGCGCTGATCGTCGCGGCGGGCAAATCGGCGATCGGCCATGCCGCCGATGCCGGCGCGTTCTCGCTCGCCGAAGCGGTTCAGACGCTGCATCTGCTCGCGACGGCGGCGTGGGGCGGCATTGTGATCGCGGGTGCGTTCGTATTGCCGGCGCTCGATACGTCGCTTGCGCGCGCATATCTGATCCGCACGGTCGCGCGCATGTCGCGAGCGGCGTCGATCGCGGTCGCGTTCGTCGTGCTGACGGGCGTGTTCAACGCGTGGCGCGGCATCGGCGGATCGGCCGCGGTGCTGACCGCGAGCGCGTGGGGTCATGCGTTGATCGTGAAGATGCTGCTGGTTGCGGCGGCGCTCGCGTTCGGCGCGCTCAACCGCTGGTCGGCGTTGCCGCGCCTGTCGCGCTCGGCATCGACGATGGACGCGCATACGGTCATCAACGTGATGCGCGTCGAAGCGCTGATGATGGCGGGTGTGTTCGTGGCGGCGGCGGTGCTGTCGCACAGCGTGCCGGGTTCGTCGCTCGCGGGATGAAAACGGCGACGCGCGGCGTTACTCGTAGCCGAGCCTGTGACTGACGATCGGCGCGCAAAACAGCGCGACCGCGCAGCCGATGATCTTGCCTTGCAACTCGACGAACGCCGTATGCGAACCGCCGACGAAGATCACTTCGACCAGTTGCGGCAGGCAGAACACGACCGCCGCACCGATGAACCAGCGCGTCACGGCCGCGATGCGCCAGCCGCGCTGCGCCCCGATTCCCGCGGCCACCACGCGCGCCACGCCCAGCGCGACGAGCGAGCCGACCGCGAGCTGGGCACGGACGTATTCATCGGGAAGGACCTGCCACATGATTGTTCTCGCTTTTTTGGTGACTATCGGCAGCGTATGCGCAAGAAGCTCGCCAGTATGTACGAGAAAACGCAGATCGTGAAGCGCGGCCCGCGCGGGGCCGCATTCGCTCAGAACGTGTGCTCCGGGCCGGGAAAACTGCCGTCCTTCACCGCGCGCACATAGGCTTCGACGGCGGCGAAAATGTTCGGCTGACCCTGCATGAAATCCTTGACGAAGCGCGGCCGCTTGCCGTGAAAGATGCCGAGCATGTCGTGCAGCACGAGCACTTGTCCGGAACAGTCGACGCCCGCGCCGATGCCGATCGTCGGAATCGCGAGCGCTGCGGTCACTTCGCGCGCGAGCAACGTCGGCACGGCTTCGATCACGATCAGTTGCGCGCCGGCTTCCTGCAGCGCGATGGCGTCGCGCTTCATCTGCTCGGCCGCCGCTTCGGACTTGCCCTGCACCTTGAAGCCGCCGAATGCGTGCACCGATTGCGGCGTGAGACCGACGTGCCCGCACACCGGAATCGAGCGCTCGACGAGAAAGCGCACGGTATCCGCGAGCCATTCGCCGCCTTCGATCTTCACCATCTGCGCGCCCGCGCGCATCAGTTGCACGGCGTTCGCATAGGCGTCTTCCTTCGAGCCGATGGTGCCGAACGGCATGTCCGCGACGATCAGCGCGCTGCGATTGCCGCGCGCGACCGACGCCGTGTGATACGCGATGTCCGCGAGCGTCACTGGCAGTGTCGTGTTGTGGCCTTGCAGCACATTGCCGAGCGAGTCGCCGATCAGCATGACATCGACGCCCGCGCGTTCGAGCAGCGCGCTGAAGCTCGCGTCGTAACACGTGAGCATCGCGATGCGCTCGCCGTTTTCGCGCATGGTCTGGAGCTTGGGGACGGTGATCGTCGCGCGATTCGTTTCCTGCAGATACGTCATGGTCGTTTCACTGAAGAGAGCGTGGCCGGGCTGCGAATTCAGACCGATACGCCTTTGACAAAGAATTCCTTGCGCCCGCGCATGGCGCCGATGCGCTCGATCAGAAGCGCGAGGTCGTCATCCGAGGCGAGCGGGTTCAGGTGCTCCGCGTTCACCGTGAGCAACGGCGTCGCGTCGTAGTGATAGAAGAAGTCGTTATAAGCATCGCAGAGCGCGCGCAGATACGAATCGGAAATTTGCAGCTCCATCGGCAGCGCGCGCTTCTGGATGCGCGAAAAAAGCACTTCCGGACTCGCCTGCAGATAGACGACGAGATCGGGTGCGGGCGCGCTCGCATGAATACGCGAGGCGATGTCCTTGTAGAGCTGGAACTCGTCGTCGGGCAGGGTGAGGCGCGCGAAGAGCTCGCTCTTCTGCGTGAGAAAGTCGGTCATCAGCGCGGCGCCGCTCGTGACGATATCGGCGGCTTCCTGCGTCTGCGATGCGCGCTGCAACGCGAAGCTCAACTGCGTGGCGAGCGCGTGCCGCGTGGTGTCGCGATAGAAGCGCTCGAGAAACGGATTGTCCTGCGGGCGCTCGAACAGCGTGCGCATCGACCACCGTTCGGCGAGCAGCGTCGCGAGCGTGGTCTTGCCGACGCCGATCGGCCCTTCGATCGCGATGTAACGATGCGGCGGCCGCAGTTGAGGCGCGGTGACGGTGAGTGGCGGAACGCTCATCGGCAGTCTGTCTTCGTGGAAGGGGAGTCGGTTGCGTTGGAGCCGCGCGGTTGCGTCGCGACCATGCACTGACACGTCGCGACTTTCTCGATGCGCTGATCGGCGACGCCGTCGATGAACGCATCGGCGCGACCGCGTTGAGGAAGGATGAGATCCGGCTCGAGCTCGACGAGCGGCACGAGCACGAAGGCGCGCTCGGTCATGCGCGGATGCGGCACGACGAGATCGGCTTCGTCGATGCTCGATGCGCCGTACAGCAGGATGTCGAGATCGAGCGTGCGCGGCGCATTGCGATACGGCCGCTCGCGCCCGAACTGCAACTCGATGTGATGACACAGGCGCAGCAGCGATCGCGCGGGCAGGCTCGTTTCGAGCTTGACGACGCAATTGAAGTAATCGTCGCCCGATGAATCGATCGGCGCGGTGCGATAGACGCTCGATTTCGCGAGCACGGTGATCGTGTGCTGCTGGGCGAGACACACGACTGCGTCTTTCAGGGTCTGGCGCGCATCGCCGAGATTCGCCCCCAGGCCCAGATAAGCAATCGTCATGGCAGAAGTCCTACGCGTGGGTCACAGCGGAAAGCGGGAGAACAGGATCGCTCTTCGCTACTGTAACCAAATCCGGCGTTACTCGTCGTCGGCGGCTTCGCGCCTGTTCGCCGCACTCGATACCGCGTCGTCATTGCCTGCCTGCGCGGCTTGCTCGTCCTGCGCGCCGGGTTCGCCCGAGCGACGCTTCGCGTTGCTGCGGCGCCGGCGCTTCTTCGGTGCGTTGCGATCCTTGCCGCCTTGCGACAGGAGTGCTTCGCGCTCGGCGTGATCGCCGTCGATGAAGTCGCTCCACCATTGGCCGATGGCCGCATCGAGCTCGCCCGATTCGCAACGCAACAGCAGGAAATCATACCCCGCTCTGAATCTTTGGTGTTCCAGCAGCTTCAGCGCGCTGCGGCCGCGTTTTTCCAGCCGATGCTGAAGACCCCAGATCTCGCGCATGTCGGACGAGTAGCGCTTGTGGATCGCGAGTTTCTCCGTCTGCATATCGAGGACATCGTCCATCGCGCGATGCAATGCGGGCACCGGATAGTCGCCGTTCGCGGTGTATTGCTGCCAGCGCGTCTGCACGTCGTGCCACAGGAGCGTCGCGAAGAGAAAGCCCGGCGACACGCCCTTGCCGGCGCGCACGCGCTCGTCGGTGCTGGTGAGCGCGAGCGTGACGAACTTCTCGCCGTGCGGCTGTTCGAGCACGACATCGAGCAGAGGCAACACGCCGTGATGCAGCCCTTCCTGACGCAGCCGCGTGAGACACGCGAGCGCATGGCCGGACAAGAGCAGCTTCAGCATCTCGTCGAAGAGACGCGCGGCCGGCACGTTGTTCATCAGGTCGGCGAGATCCTTGATCGGCGCGCGCGTGGCTTCGTCGATCTCGAAGCCGAGCTTCGCCGCGAAACGCACGACGCGCAGCATGCGTACCGGATCTTCGCGATAACGCGTGGCCGGATCGCCGATCATGCGCAACAGGCGCGCGCGGATGTCGGCCATGCCGTCGTGATAATCCAGCACCGTTTGCGTGGCCGGATCGTAGTACATCGCGTTGATGGTGAAGTCGCGGCGCGTGGCGTCTTCGTGCTGCTCGCCCCAGACGTTGTCGCGCAGCACGCGGCCGCTCGCATCGACGGCGTGCGTGCGCGCATCGAGCTCGCCGCGCTTGAGGCGTCGCGGCGGTTCGGCGGAAGGCTCCGGCGGCGCGTCCATGAGCGCGCGGAACGTCGATGTCTCGATGATCTCCTGCCCGAACTGCACATGCACGATCTGGAAGCGCCGGCCGATGATGCGCGCGCGGCGAAAGAGCTTCTGCACCTGATCGGGCGTGGCGTCGGTGGCGACGTCGAAGTCTTTCGGCGCGACGCCGAGCAGCAGGTCGCGCACCGCGCCGCCGACGATGAACGCGCGATGCCCGGCCTGCTGCAGGCCGTCGGTCACGCGTATCGCGTTCTTCGAGATCAGCGAAGGATCGATGCCGTGAATCTCCGACGACAGGATGACCGGCACGTTCGGATCGCGCTTCACGGGCGCGGCGGCTTTCTTGCGCGTGCTCTTGCGAGCGGGTTTCGGCGCGGCTTCGGAAGCAGCGGCGGGGACGTCGTGGCCTTCGTCGGCAGAGGCGGTTTCTTGCCCGAACAGCTTGCGGATGAGTTTTTTAATCACGAGTGTCGAACAGGTTCAGGATGCGCCAGCCTTTGGCTTGCGCGTGCGCGCGCAGGGTGTCGTCGGGATTGGTCGCGACCGGATCCGTGACGCGCTCGAGCAGCGGGATGTCGTTGTGCGAGTCGCTGTAGAAATAGCTGTGCTTGAAGTCGTCGAGCGTCTTGCCGAGCGTTGCGAGCCATTGCTCGACGCGCACGATCTTGCCTTCGCGATAACTCGGCGTGCCCGTCGGCCGGCCGGTGAGCGCGCCGAGCGGATGATCGTCGACCGTTTCGACTTCGCAGGCGATCAGCGTTTCGATGCCGAAGGCTTCGGCGATCGGCGCGGTGATGAACGCGTTCGTCGCGGTGACGAGGCAGCAGAGATCGCCTTCGTCCTGATGCTCGCGCACGAGCGTGACGGCGGCCGGCACGATGCGCGGGTTGATCACTTCGCGCATGAATTGCGCGTGCCAGTCGGTGAGCTGTTCGCGCGAGTATTTTGCGAGCGGGGCCAGCATCGCGTGCAGATACGCGTTGATGTCGAGCACGCCCGCCTTGTAATCGGCGTAGAAGGCGTCGTTCTGACGCGCGAAGGATTCCGCCTCGACGATGCCGAGCTTCACCATGAAGCGGCCCCATTCGTGGTCGCTGTCGGTGGGAATGAGCGTGTGATCGAGATCAAAGAGGGCAAGGTTCATGGGAGCGCATTCTACTTGAAGCGGGTCGGATCGTTGTCCGGCGCGGCGGGGCCGGATTCGGGGCCGTTCGGATCGGCGGGCGTTTCTTCCGGCGCCGATACGGGAACGAGGGGCGCGGCCCGGCCGGTTTGCTGGAGCATCGTGCGCAGCAGCGCTCGCGTCACCGCGCGCTTTTGTTCCAGGGAGAAGCGGTCGAGTTCGTCGAGCAGGGCCATGAGGCTCGGCATGTCGCGGCGAAAGTGCGTGAGCAGATAGGCGGGCACGTCGTCGGCGAGCACGATGCCGCGTTCGCGCGCCGCGTGCTTCAGCACCGATGCCTTCGCTTCGTCGGAAAGCGGCTGAAGATGGAACACGAGGCCCCAGCCGAGCCGCGTGCGCAGGTCTTCGCGGACCGTGAGCGCGAGCGGCGCGTCGTTGCCGGTGGCCACGAGCGCGCTCGCCGGATATGCGCGCACTTCGTTGAAGAGATTGAAAAGGGCGATCTGCTGCGCGGGGGAAAGGCGGTCGCAATCGTCGACGGCGTAAAGCGTCACGCGCGGATCGAACCCGAATGCGTTGAGCGCGCTCTGCGGGCCGAGATAGCGCGCATGGCCGTTCGCCTCGTGCGTGAGCGCCTGCAGCAGGTGGCTGCGGCCGCTGCCCGGCTCGCCCCACACGTAGAACGTGCGGTCGGCGACCGGCCCGGCCGCGAGCGCGCCTTCGAGTTCGCGCAGCCGCGCGATCAGTTCGTGATTGCCGGCGGCGAAAAAGTTATCGAAGGTGGCGGGCGGCGGCGTGCCCAGATCGAGCGTCAGTTGGCGTTGCACGGGAGATCGGTATCGTCGGGCCTTGAGTCGGGCGAATCTTGAAAACTGCCGGATGAGCTGCGGGTATACGCGCAAAGCCGCGGCGGACGGCCCTGCGCGCCAATGGCTCGGGCGCTTCTGAGATTGTCTGCGATCTCGAAAAAAGCGCCTTCGCGGATTCTGGCGTGCGCGGGAAAATCCGGCTGGCCGACCGTCGACGGGTCATCATCGGGTAAAATCGCATTTTACCGACCTTCTTGCTCCTCCCTCCATGAATCAACCGAAATCCGCACCGGACGCCCAAGGTTTGTCGTATCGCGACGCGGGCGTGGACATCGACGCGGGCGACGCGCTCGTCGACCGGATCAAGCCGTTTGCCAAGAAAACGTTGCGCGACGGCGTGCTGGGCGGCATCGGCGGATTCGGCGCGCTCTTCGAGGTGCCGAAGAAGTACAAGGAGCCGGTGCTCGTATCGGGCACGGACGGCGTCGGCACGAAGCTGCGCCTCGCGTTCACGCTGAACCGGCATGACACGGTCGGCCAGGATCTCGTCGCGATGAGCGTCAACGACATTCTCGTGCAGGGCGCCGAGCCGCTCTTCTTCCTCGATTACTTCGCGTGCGGCAAGCTGGATGTCGACACCGCGGCGGACGTCGTGAAGGGCATCGCCACGGGCTGCGAGCTGGCGGGCTGCGCGCTGATCGGCGGCGAGACGGCGGAAATGCCGGGCATGTATCCGGACGGCGAATACGACCTCGCGGGCTTCGCGGTCGGCGCGGTGGAAAAGAGCAAGATCATCGACGGCAGCACGATCAAGCCGGGCGATGTCGTGCTGGGCCTGGCATCGAGCGGCATCCACTCGAACGGTTATTCGCTGGTGCGCAAGATCATCGAGCGCGCGAATCCGGATCTCAACGCCGATTTCGACGGCCGGACGCTTGCCGACGCGCTGATGGCGCCCACGCGCATCTACGTGAAGCCGCTCTTGTCGGCGATGCAAAGCGTCAGGGTGAAGGGCATGGCGCATATCACGGGCGGCGGTCTCGTCGAGAATATTCCGCGCGTGCTGCGCGATGGGCTGACGGCGGAGCTGGATCATCGCGCGTGGCCGCTGCCGCCGCTGTTCGCGTGGCTGCAGAAGCACGGCGGCGTCGCGGATGCGGAGATGCATCGCGTGTTCAACTGCGGTATCGGCATGGCGGTGATCGTTGCGGCGGAAGATGCCGATGCGGCAACCGGCCTGTTGTCGGGCGCCGGCGAGCAGGTGTGGAAGATCGGCGTCGTGCGCGAGAGCAAGGAAGGTGAGGCGCAGACGGTGGTGGTTTGATAGTGCCGTTGTCGCGCTGATAAGAAAGACCCTCGCGAAGTGCGAGGGTTTTTTGTTTGGGGATTACATCGGCCGCATGTAAGGCGACCGAATTTGCTGCGGATTCGGCCCCAGTTGCGTGAGGAGGAAGTCCATAGCTGTCTTGTTATAGGCCGGTCTTGGATCGACGTGCGAAACGCCGTTGGGCAGGTAAGGCGGGCGCAATCCGGGTGTAAGCAACTCGCCCTTGTACAACGCGCCGTTGTATTCGACGATCCAGTTCGCGCTCTCCGTGAGCAGCCCGATAGAGGTCCCCTGCACCCGCATGTAGCGATGGCCGCCAAACGATTGGATTTCTCGCTTGTACCACGCGCTCAATTGATCGAGCGTGCGTGGGTCGCTGTATTTTTCGGATAGATCGACCCGAAGGAACGTCGTAAGCGCCTCGTAGCGCGGCACGTACATCTTCAAGCCAGGTGGCATCAACGCTGTATCGCCGGACGGAAACGACAGCCGCGGCATCAGGAGCGTTAAAGTGTCCTTCCTGCCTTGGAAGCTTTCGGTCGCGGCCGTGACTGTCTGACATTGGCAAGCCCGTGGCGCAGTGGCGCCGCTCAGCCAAGCCTTTTGATACTGAGCTTATAGAACGATCGTGTGCAAAATTTCAGTATGACTTTTCAGACTTTCGAAGTTTTCCTAATCGCTGCTACCGCCCGCTCCGTCGCGTCCCCCGCGCAGCAATCCACCACGACTCGCTCCGGCATCGCGCGCAGCCACGTCAACTGCCGCTTGCACAACTGCCGCGTCGCGAAAATGCCCTTGTCGCGCATCTCGTCGTAACCCGTCGTGCCGTCGAGATAGTCCCACGCTTGCCGATAGCCGACACAGCGCATCGACGGCATCGAAAGATCCAGATCGCCGCGCGCACGCAACGCGCGCACTTCGTCGATGAAGCCGTGCGCGAGCATCGCATCGAAACGTGCGGCGATGCGCGCATGCAGCACCGCGCGATCCGACGGCTCCAGCGCGACCGGCACGAAGCGATACGGCGCATCCGCATCCTGAACGCGCGGCGCGGCGAGCAGCGCGGACATCGGCTGGCCGGACAGCATGAAGATTTCGAGCGCGCGCTGGATGCGCTGCGAGTCGTTCGGCGCAAGCCGCGCGGCGGTTTGCGGATCGACCGCCGCGAGCCGCGCATGCAGCGCGGGCCAGCCATCGCGGGCGGCGTCGGCGTCGAGGGCGGCGCGCACGTCGGCATCGGCGGTCGGCAGATCGTTCAGGCCTTGTGTCAGCGCCTTGTAGTACAGCATCGTCCCGCCGACCAGCAACGGCACGTTGCCGCGCGCGACGATCTCGCCGACGAGCCGCAGCGCATCCGCACGAAACTGCGCGGCGGAATACGTTTCGGCGGGATCGATGATATCGATCAGATGATGCGGCGCCGCCGCGCGCTCCTCGGCGTTCGGCTTGGCCGTGCCGATATCCATCTCGCGATAGACGAGCGCCGAATCCACGCTGACGATTTCCACCGGATGCAGCGCCGCGAACGCGAGCGCGGCCGCGGTCTTTCCCGACGCCGTCGGCCCGAGAAGACACGCAACAGGCAAGGCGGAAGCGCTCATTGTCCGCGCATGAAGAGTCGGTCGAGATCGGCGAGCGTGAGCTGATACCACGTCGGACGGCCGTGATTGCACTGATCGGCGCGCTCGGTCGCTTCCATCTGGCGCAGGAGCGCGTTCATCTCGTCGAGCGTGAGCCGGCGATTCGCGCGCACCGCGTTATGACACGCGAGCGTGCCGAGCAATTCGTGCTGACGTTCGGTGAGCACGCGCGAGCCGCCATACGCGTGCAGATCGGCGAGCACGGCGCGCGCGAGCGATTGCAGGTCGGCGTCCTTCAGCAACGCGGGCACGGCGCGGATCGCGATCGACGTCGGCGACAACACCGCGAGATCGAAGCCGAGCGCATCGAGCGTCGCGCGCTCTTCCTCGACGATGCCGATCTCGACTGGCTCCGCTGTCATCGACACGGGAATCAGCAGGGGCTGCACCGCGATCGCGCGATCGGCGAGCGCGTGCTTGAATTGCTCGTAAAGAATGCGCTCGTGCGCGGCATGCATGTCGACGATCACGAGGCCGCGCGCGTTCTGCGCCAAAACATAGATGCCGTGAATCTGGCCGACGGCGAAACCGAGCGGCTGTTCATCGGCGTGATCGAGCGCACTGTCCGCACTGTCACTGGCGATCAGCGGCGCGGGAGGGCGCTCGTTCATCGACGGATACGGCGTGTCGATGGTCGTCGTCGCGCCTGACGTACCCGCGCCGATGTCCTTGCGACCGAACAGCGCGTCGTAAAGCGCGAGCGGCTGCGCGACGGGGAGCGTGCCCTGCGTCATGCGCGACTGGCGCATCCAGTTCGTGCCGTTCTCGCTTTTCAGCGTGAGCGAATCCGGCGTGCCGGCGAAAGGCTTTGCGCTGAACGAAGCCGGGCCGGTCGGCTGCAATTGCGCCGCGTGTCCGCCCGCCGTCGTTTCCGGCGACGCGCCCGCATGCCGCGCCAGCGCGCGCTGCACGGCGTGAAAGACGTATTGATGAATCGAGCGCGAATCGCGAAAGCGCACTTCGATCTTCGACGGATGCACGTTCACATCGACGGATTCGGGCGGCAAATCGAGAAACAGCACGTACGCCGGATAGCGATTGCCGTGCAGCACATCTTCATACGCGGCGCGCACGGCGTGCGTGAGCAGCTTGTCGCGCACGAAGCGGCCGTTCACGAAGAAATATTGCTGATCGGCGCGCCCGCGGCTCGCGGTCGGCAAACCCGCGCAGCCGTAGACCGCAAGCGGCCCGGCGCGTTCGTCGAGCGGCAGATGCGCGGTTTCGAACACCTCGCCGAGAATCTTCGCGACGCGCGTCTGCGGATCGCTCGCGTTCCAGTGCTCGACGGCTTTGCCGTTGTGCATCACTGAAATCGCGACGTCGGGCCGTGCGAGCGCCGTGCGGCGAATCACGTCGAGGCAATGCCCGAGCTCGGTCTGCTCGCTCTTCAGGAATTTGCGGCGCGCGGGCGTGTTGAAATACAGCTCGCGCACTTCCATTGTCGTGCCGACGGTGCCCGCGGCGGGCGAGATGGCGCCGGTTTGCGCGTCGATGCGCGTCGCGTGCGGGCAGCTTTCGGTGCGGCTCGTGATGAACAGTTCCGCAACCGACGCGATCGACGCAATCGCCTCGCCGCGAAACCCGAGCGTCGCAACGGCTTCGAGTTCCGCGAGCGAGCGGATCTTGCTGGTCGCGTGGCGCATCAGCGCGAGCGGAAGCTCGTTCGGCGGAATGCCGCAGCCGTCGTCGGCGATCACGATGCGTTTCACGCCGCCTTCGTCGAGCGTGATGCGCAGTGTCGTCGCGCCGGCGTCGAGTGCGTTTTCCAGCAGTTCCTTGACGACCGACGCAGGCCGCTCCACCACTTCGCCAGCGGCAATCTGGCTGATGAGCTGATCGGGCAGCGGGGCGATGGCGCGCGGACGGCGCCCGGCATCGGCTGTCGAAGCGCCAGCGGAGGTTTCGTTTAGGTCGGACATGGCGAAATTATAACGATTCGCAACGTTCGGGCTTCGGGTGGCCGGCTGCATCGGTCCGGGCGCGCACGTATCCAAGAGCGCGGGCCAGAGCGGGACTTTCTTGCGCCGCAATTTATTTGCATTACTGAGTTTTTTTCGGGTCCACGCGTACAATGCATTACGCCGCCGCAAGAGAGTTCTGCCAGGCCGCGCGCAATGAATCCGTCGATCTCACTCACGCAATATTTCTCGCACCGCCAATTTGTTTGCCATCGAGGCGGCGATTCCTGCGGAGATATGAATTCGTTCGTGTTTCGAATGCGCGCGTTCGCGACCGTTGAATCGGGTAATCGTCACGGCCTAATAATCATTTCGGGCATTAATTGTTTAAGAGTTTTCGTATGGCCGCGACGATTTTGATCATGCCGGTTATCCGCAAATGCGGAGCGATTCAGCCACGGGATTCCGCCGGAGGCCAAATGTATTGGGTTATGTTTTCGAAACTTCAGAAAAAGGATAATTCATGTCCCGTATCGCTTCAGAAAAAAAGAAACCGACTGGAAATCATGCCGTGACCGAAGCGCCGCCGACGAAAGGCCAGCAGGCAGGCGCGCATTCCAGTCATAAGAACGCGGAAGCAAAAACTCAGAAGAGTCGTGTGGCGGCAAACGGTAAAAGCGGAAACAACTTTCCGAATGTGCTCGTGCATGGGTTTTGCGGTTGGGGTCGCGAAAGGCTGACGAGCAAGATTTATCACTATTTCGGCGGCACAGGCGATATTCAGGAATATCTCAATAATAGGGGTTACCAGACTTTCACCCCTGCGGTCGGACCGTTATCCAGTAACTGGGACCGGGCCTGCGAGCTTTATTATTTCTTGAAGGGCGGCGTGGTGGATTACGGCGCGGTGCATTCGGCGCGTTACGGCCACGAACGTTATGGACGTTCGTATCCCGGCGTATTTCCCGAATGGAGCGAAGAACACAAGGTTCATCTGATCGGGCACAGCATGGGCGGTCCGACCATCCGCACTCTCGTGCAATTGCTGGAACATGGCGATCCGGATGAAATTGCCTTCGCGCCGAGTTCGCGGGAAGCCGGCACCTCCGAACTCTTCAAGGGCGGCAAGCAATGGGTACATAGCATCACGTCCATCGCTGGCGTCAACAACGGCACCCCGGTCGCAGACGATCTCGGCGAGCCGATGTCCGACCTGCTATTGAGCCTGGCGAGCCTGTGCGGCGCCGATAACCGCGATCTGCTTTTCGACTTCGACTTGAAGCAGTGGGGCATCCACCGCGAGAAGGGCGAGGATCTGGTCGAATACGCCAAAAAGATCATCCTCAGCAAGGCCTGGAAGACGACTGACAGCGCAATCTACGATCTTTCCTTCGCCGCGGCCCGACTGCAGAACATCTGGGTAAAGACGTCGCCGCACACTTATTACGCGTCGTATTGCGCCGATGGAACGGTGCCCGGCCTCGCCGACACGCGTGTTCCGATGTCGAACATGAACCCGTTGCTCCTCGGCGGCGGCGCGGCGCTCGGCCTCAATGAAAGGGATCTTGCGGGCGGATTCCTGAACTGGCGTCCCAATGACGGTTGCGTCCCGGTTCCGTGGGCGCAGTACCCGATCGGGCACGCGCACGAGTTCGTCGGGGACAACCCCGCTCATCCGCCGAAGAAGGGCGTCTGGTACGTTCATCCTCCGATCGCCGGCGTGGATCATATCGGCATCGTGCAGCCGGTCGGCAGCACGACGCTCGAGTGGCTGGAGGAATTTTTTGGGAAAATCGCGGCCTATAACAAGGCGCTGCCAATTTAGCGACCCGGCCGGAGCCTGATCTTTCCTGTGGGGCTTTCGGGCGCCGGGTTGCGCGCGCTTCCGGGTGAACATTCGTGTGAGCGAGCCCGGCGCCGCGCCACTTCGGTATCATGGCGCGACTCCCGCATTTGTTGCCGATGCGCCGCTTTTCCGGCGCCGGCTTACTTTTTGAGGAAAGATTTTTGGACACGTTGCTGCAATTCCTGGGACTCATCCTTCACATCGACAAGTCGCTCGGTGTCTTCATCCAGAATTACGGCGCCTGGGTGTACGCGGTGTTGTTCCTGATCGTGTTCTGCGAAACCGGGCTCGTCGTGTTTCCGTTCCTGCCGGGCGATTCGCTGCTGTTCATCGGCGGCGCGTTCGCCGCGTCGCACGAAATGGATCTCTTCGCGCTGATCGCGCTCCTGCTCATCGCGGCCGTGACCGGCAACACGGTGAATTACTGGATCGGCCGCGCCATCGGGCCGAAAGTTTTCGATACGAACATTCCCGTGCTCGAGCGCTTTCTGGACCGCGCCGCGCTGCAGAAAACCCACAACTTCTACGAGAAGCACGGCGGCAAGACGATCGTGATCGCGCGTTTCGTGCCGGTGGTGCGGACGTTCGCGCCGTTCGTCGCGGGCGTGTCGTCGATGAGTCACGGGCGCTTCCAGCTCTTCAATATTCTGGGCGCGCTCATCTGGGTGCTGTTGCTCGTGTTGCTCGGCTATTTCTTCGGCAACATTCCGTTCATCAAGCAGTATCTGAACGTGATCGTGCTGGTGGGGATCGGCGCGGCCATCGTGCCGGTGGCGATCGGCGCGCTATGGAAGATGAGCCGTCGCAATTCTAAGGCTTGAGGAAGAGCGGGATGCGCGAGGCCGTCGGATGCCGGCCTCGCTCACGCCGCGAAACCGCTCAACGGCGCCGGAACAGGCGGATCACGAAAAGCAGCACGACCGCGCCGATCACCGCGGTGATCAGCGTGCCGAGGATGCCGCCGCCGAATGAGATGCCGAGCGTGCTGAAGAGCCATCCGCCGATCACGCCGCCGACGATGCCGACGAGAATGTCGACGATCACGCCGAAGCCGCTGCCGTTCATGATGAGGCCGGCGAGCCAGCCCGCCACGCCGCCGATGATGAGGCTGAGGATGATTCCGTGTTGCATGATTTGCATGCGTTGAGACTCCAGTCGAATTGAGAGATGCGGGACGCAGGCGGGACCTGCAATCGGGCGCGGGCAATGTAGCGGAAATGACCGTGGCGGGGGATTGTCAACTGTCAAGGATTGTCGATGCAGCGTCGGCAAACAGCGCGGACGACAGATGACACATGGCCGGGGCAAAATACGTCAAAAATTTGGATTGCCAAAAGGTTCGGTCGGCGCTTGGGCGAAGTGTGTCGTTTAGGTCACTGAGGCGAATTTGTATCTGTAATGTTTTATGCTGGCGGAATTGGTTGAAAAAGTTCAAGACGACAAGCATGAGAAAGCTGGTGGTGATGCACAAGGAAGGTTTCGGATCGGGCCCGCGCGGGGCGATCGCGGGCGTGGCGCTCGCAGCGGGGTTGGCTGCCGGATTGACGGGATGTTCATCGACGCCGCGCGAGCCCGCGCCGATCGTCGAAAGTTCCGCGCTGAGCGCGCCGCCGGTGGTGCAGAGCGGGTCGCCGATCGTGACGCCCGCGCCAGTCGTGCCGCTCGGGCCGACGACACCCGCGCCCGTCGAACCGGGCTTTTATCGCGTTAAGCCGGGCGACACGCTTTACGGCATTTCGCGCACCTTCAAGCAGAAGCCCGCTGATCTGGCCAAGTGGAACACGTTGCCGGAAAGCAGGCAGGTGAACGTCGGGCAGGTGTTGCGCGTGATGCCGCCGGGTGCGTCGTCAACGACGGTGAGTTCGGCGAGCGTCGGATCGAAGATGGCGCAGCCGCCGCTTCTGCCGACGCCGGAGAAATCGGTGGCGCAGAAGCCAGCGGCGGAAAAGCCCGCCGCTGCGGCCAGCGAAGAACATCAATCCGCAGTCACCGCGACTGCATCCAAGGGCACCTTCGTCTGGCCCGCGCACGGCGACGTCGTGCGCAAGTTCGGCGCGAGCGGCAACAAGGGCATCGACATCGAAGGCAAGGTCGGGCAGCCAGTCAAGGCAGCGGCGTCGGGCAAGGTCGTGTATGCGGGAAGCGGCTTGCGTTCCTACGGGCGCATGATCATCGTCAAGCACGGCAACGATTATCTGACCGCCTACGCGTACAACGAGAAGCTGCTCGTGAAGGAAGGCGATTCCGTCAAGCAGGGCGCGACCATCGCCGACATGGGCACCGGCCCGGGCGGCACGCCCGCGCTGCATTTCGAAGTGAGAAAGTCGGGCACCGCGGTCGATCCGATGCCGTTGCTCGGCGCGGCCGGCGGCTGATTCCTGGCCGGGCGGGAAGGGAGCCGAAAGGTGAAGAAGATCATGATCGCCGCGCTGACCGCGGCGTCGCTGACGTCGCTGCTTTCCGGCTGCGAGCAGCAGCAGAGCGAGGAAGCGTTGAACAAGCTCAAGGCATTTTTCAATGCAGTGAAGCCGGACAACTTGCTGCTCAAGAACCTGCAGCCCGGCGTGACGACCGAGGCGCAGATCCGCGACCAAATGGGCGAACCCGAGACGGAGCGCACGTTCACCGACGGAAGCAAGCGCCTCGAATATCCGCGCGGCCCGGCGGGCACGAACACCTACATGGTCGATCTCGACCCCCGCGGGCATTTCGTTTCCGTGACGCAGGTGCTGACCGCCGAGAACTTCGCGAAAGTGCGCCTCGGCATGACGATGGACGAAGTGCGCAGACTGCTCGGCAAGCCGACCGAAATCGCGGAGTATCGGCTGAAGAAGGAGCGCGTCTGGAGCTGGCACTGGCTCGAAGACGGCGTGAATCAGGACGCCATGTTCAACGTGCACTTCGGTCCGGATGGCACCGTGGCGACGACGTCGCGGTCCGAAGCGATCCGCGGCGGTCAACGCTGATTCCGGGCATGACGACGATGAGTGACTCGGTGACATACGACACGCGCCTTCGCCTGATGGACGAAGCGTCGCGCTATCGCGATCAGGCGTCGCGCCAGGCCGGCGCAAAGCAGCTTGTGCTCTGGGATTGCGGGCGCGCGCATCGCTGGGACAAGACGCTCGACATCGCGCAGAACGTGCGCTGCATGAATTGCGCGACCGAGCGGCGCGAATTGGAGACGAAGCGTCTGCAGGACATCGCGCAAGCGCGCGGCGGCGCGCTGCTTTCGCACCGCTATGTCGATGCCGCGACGCCCTTGAGCTGGCGATGCGCGTACGGTCACGTTTGGGATGCGACTCCCGATGCGGTGTCGCGCCATTGGTGCAGCGAGTGCGCGCGCACCGTGTTCGCGGCCGTCCGCTGACCGATCCAACGGCATCAAAGAAAAAGCCGGCGAATGCCGGCTTTTGAGCTTCTTTGTCGGGGCGCTGGCCTCTTTCGCCTGCGACTCGTCGCGCCGTTGGCAAAAACTCGCGCTTTGCTTTTTTATTCTCGCGCTTTGCTTTTACCCACGACCTGATCGAGTGCCGCCCATCCTGTTTGTCGGTCTCTCAGCGCGTTTTGCTGCTGCCCCCCGTGCGCTGGAAAAAGTATTGCAAATGGCCATTCCTAAGAATGTACGCTCGCAAACACATTCGCAAATTGATAAGCATCTGCGGGGAAGTCCCGATCCGCGAAGCGATCTTCAGTCGGCCGACGACACCGTTTCCACACGCCCGATACCCGAACGCATGTTCGCCGCGACGAGCGATTGCGTGACCATGCGCGCTTCCGCCTGCGCGATGTGCTCGAGCGTCGCTTCTTCCAGTTGCGCCGCGAAAACGGCGAGCGCCGTGCACAGACGTGCGTGCTGACCGGCATCGAGCGTCCAGACGCCTTCGTCCGAATGACGCGCGTCCAGTTCGACGAGCGCTTCGTGCGCGAGCGTGATGTCGTGGTCGCATTCCGCCGCGTGGCCCAACTGGCACAACTCTTCCGCGACCAACATGTGACGGCATAGCGTCATGAAGAGCGGCTGCGATCCGTGTCCGCGATGAAACGCGTCGAGCGCCACATAGCAGCGCAGCAGCATCGCGTCGATCATCGGTTCGCGGGCGGCGCGGCTGTAGGTCAGCGCGCGCAGAAGCGGCGACATCGCGGGACGGGCGGATTTCATGTTCGTCGATTTCTTCTTCACGGCAGAGCTCCCGAAAAAGGTGTTCGCTTAACGCCGGTGCTGTCTGTCGCGCCGGGACGCGGAATGCGTTGGATGCGTTTGACGTTGGAAGCATCATCGCACCGGAAAATTAGCTGTGTCTTAAGGCGCGTAACCGCCGGATGCCTGCCAGCTATAACGCCGCGCGACGACGGCGGTGGACGCATGTGCTGTGACATTTGTAAGTAAAAGTCGCAAGAGGCCGCCGTGCGATGTGGCCTAGGGTGAATACATATGTTGCGTTAATTTTGTCGATGGCAACATATGTATCATTCCACTCTCAAAGAGGACGTCATGAAATTTGCGTCGTTGCTCACATCGACTGTCGCGTTATCTCTGGTTGCGGGCGCAAGCTACGGCCAATCCACGATTGCCAAGGTCCAGAGCGCCAATCTCATCGCGATCGGGCATCGCGAGACGTCGGTGCCGTTTTCGTACGTCGATGCGAACAACGACGTCATCGGCTTTTCGCAGGACTTGTGCAACAAGGTGATCGATGCGGTCAAGGCGAAAACGAAGCATCCGGATCTACGCGTGCGCTTCATTCCGGTGACATCGCAGAATCGGATTTCGCTCGTGCAGAACGGCACGGTCGATCTCGAATGCGGCGTGACGACGAATCTCACGTCGCGGCAGAATCAGGTTGCGTTTTCGGACACGTTCTTCGTCGCGACGACGCGTCTGCTGACGAAAAAGGATTCCGGCATCAAGGACTTTCCCGATCTCGCGGGCAAGACCGTCGTGACGAATCAGGGCACGACGTCCGAGCGCATTCTTCGCAAGATGAACGAAGAGAAGAAGATGAACATGAGCATCATCAGCGCGAAGGATTACGGCGAAGGGCGCGCGACGCTCGAAACCGGCCGCGCGGTGGCCTACATGATGGACGACGTGCTGCTCGCCGGCACGCGCTCGCTGACGGCGAAGCCGTCGGACTGGGTGCTCGTCGGCACGCCGCAGTCGTCGGAGGCGTACGGCTTCATGATGCGTCGCGACGATCCCCAGTTCAAAAAGCTCGTCGACGACGCCATGAGTCAGGTGATGAAAAGCCCCGAGATCAAGACGATGTACGACAAGTGGTTCATGAAGCCGGTGCCGCCGAAGAACATCAACTTCGATTTTCCGATGAGCGAAGCGATGCAGAAGCTCTACGCCGAACCGAACGACAAGGCGTTCGAATAGCGCGACGGCGCGCGCGTCATTCCGCGAAGGGCAGATCCGTCTGCCCTTCGGCGCGCATCGCGAACGTGTTGAGGGTCATCGCGACGAGCGCGTAATAGCCCAGCAAGCCGACGAGATTCACGACGACCGTGTGCCCGAAGCGTGCGACGGCGGCGTCGTAGGTTGCATCGCTCACGCGCTTCGTGTCGTAGAGTTCGCTGGCGAAATCGAAGATGAGCTTGTCGTCGGCATCGGCGAATGTCGGCGTCTTTCCCGTGCGCAGCGCTTCGGCGAGATCGGCAGGCAGGCCGGCATCGAGCGCGATCGGATGATGAATGTGCCATTCCGCCTGCGAGCGCCAGCGCGCCGCGGTGACGAGAATCGCAAGCTCGGAAAGGCGCAGCGGCAGGCCGGTCTCGTAGCGGCAGAACGCGCCGAGTTTTTGCGCGTGCTGCGCGAGTTCCGGGCTGAAGATCCAACCGAGAAACGGCCCGTTGAGATTGCCGCGCGGTCCGCTCAGGATGTCCTGCAACACGGCTTTTTGCGCATCGGAAGCGTGCGCGATGTCGAAATCGGGAAGTCGCTTCTTCATGTTTGTTCTCACTGGATGACGGAAAGCGCGCCATCGATTGCATCGGAGAGCCGCTCGACGATCGTCTCGATTTGCGCGCTTGTCGTGATGAACGGCGGCGCGATGAGTACGTGATCGCCGATGCGGCCGTCGACGGTGCCGCCCATCGGATACACCATGAGGCCGCGCTTCATCGCCTCGCTCTTGATGACCGCGTGCAGCCTGTGCTTCGGATCGAACGGCATCTTGCCCGCGCGATCCTGAACCAGTTCGACGCCGGTGAACAGGCCGCGGCCGCGCACATCGCCGATGAACGGATGATCCGCATGCCGCTCGCGCAGCAACGCGCGCAGTTGTTCGCCGCGCGCCTTCACGTTGTCGAGCAGTTTGTCTTCGGCGATGACTTTCTGCACTTCGAGCGCCGCGGCGCACGCCGTCGCGTGACCGATATACGTGTGGCCGTGCTGAAAGAAGCCCGAGCCGCCGACGATCGTATCGAAGATCGCGTTGCTGACGAGCGTCGCGCCGATCGGCTGATAGCCCGCGCCGAGACCCTTCGCGATCGCGAGAATATCGGGCGACACGCCGTCTTCCTCGCACGCGAACAGATGACCGGTGCGGCCCATGCCCGACATCACTTCGTCGAGGATCAGCAGCACGCCGTATTTGTCGCAGACCGCGCGGATCTTGCGGAAGTATTCGCGCACGGGCGGCACCGCGCCCGCCGTCGCGCCGACGACCGTTTCCGCGACGAACGCCGCCACCGATTCGGCTCCGAGTTCGAGAATCTTCGCTTCGAGTTCATCGGCGAGACGTTGCGCGAAGGCTTCGTCGGTTTCGCCCGCCCGCTGTTCGCGATACGCGAAGCAGGGCGTGACGTGATGCGCTTCGATCAGCATCGGCAGGAAGGGCTCGCGCCGCCACGCGTTGCCGCCGATCGCGAGCGCGCCGAGCGTGTTGCCGTGATAGCTCTGCCGGCGCGCGATGAAATGCCGGCGCGCGGGTTCGCCTTTCTCGACGAAATACTGGCGCGCGAGCTTGAGCGCGGCTTCCATCGCTTCGGAGCCGCCGGACACGAAGTAGACGTGGCCGAGATTTTTCGGCGCGGCATCGATGAGCCGGTCGGCGAGTTCTTCGGCGGGCTCGGTCGTGAAGAACGACGTGTGCGCGTACGGCAACTGCTGCACTTGCCGCTGGATGGCTTCGATCACGCGCGGATGGCTGTGTCCGAGACACGAGACGGCTGCGCCGCCGCATGCATCGATGTAGCGTTTGCCGGTCGAATCGACGATCTCGATGCCGTCGCCGCGGACGGCGACCGGAAGCGTGGCGCGCGGCGCGCGATGAAATACCGTGGTCATGGTGCCTGCCTTTCGAATGCGGAATGCGCGTGCAACACGCGATGTGGCATTCTAGCGTGATAACAACATATGTTGTCAATATCGCGTGTGACGCAACGCTCGGCCGATTTAGCTCGCCGCGTAGGCGCCGTGCGCGTGCAGCGCGGCTTCGGCCTGTTCGAGATGGGCGACGGCGTCCTTGCCTTCGAGCGCGAGCAGATGCGCGACGAGCATCTCCGCCAGCGCCGACGCCGCGACGAGCGACGGAAAGAACGACGGCGATTCGTGCGCGAAGATCAGCGTGTGATCGGCGTTCAGCGCGATGGGCGACACGGCGCTGTCAGTGAGCGTGATGAGTTTCGCGCCGCGCTCGATCGCCGCCTGCGCGACGCGCACGGCTTCGACGGAATACGGCGCAAAGCTGACGACGACCACCGCGTGCTTTTTCTCGATGCCGCGCAGTTGCATTTCGAGCGTGCCCGCTTCGCCGCTGATCAAACTCACCGACGGCCGAAACAGGCGATATCCATAAAGCAGGCCGAACGCGACCGGATAGCACGACCGAAAGCCCGCGACGTGCACATGCGGCGCTTTCTTGAGCGTCTTCGCCGTATCGACGACGCTCTGCGCGTTTTGCGCGAGCGTGAGTTCGAGATTGTGCGATTGCGCGTGTGCGAGATCGCGGCTCAGGTGATTGTCGGCGCCGCCTTTGACGAGCGAACGGGCGCGCGTCGTCAGCGGCTCGGGGCGCGTGCGTACGCGGCTCACGAAAATTTCGCGCAACTCGTTCCAGCCGGGGAAGCCGAGTTGCTGGGAGAGACGGACCATCGCGGCGGGCTGGACCTTGGCGCGCTCGGCGACCTTGCGCATCGAGAGGACGGCGACTTCGTCGGGATAGTCGAGAAGGAAGGCGGCGCCGGCCTGGAATTGCGGGCTCAGATCGGGGAAGCGGTCGCGGATCGTCGCCGCGAGTTGGTCGAAGGTGGGCACGTTCTGGATGCTTGAGGAAGCGGACGCGCTATTTAAGCATGAGCGCGACGTGGAGAGCGGTCGCGCGCAGAAAACAAAAAAGCCGCTGTCCTTGTGGAACAGCGGCTTTTTCTTGAAGCTGGTGGCGAATCAGGGACTCGAACCCCGGACCTGCGGATTATGATTCCGTCGCTCTAACCGACTGAGCTAATTCGCCGAAAGAAGACGAGATTATGGCGAGCGTCGAAGCGGGTGTCAACCCCTTCTGCGCGATTTATTTAACAAATCGCGCAGAAGCCCGTCGATTAATCCTCGTGATAGACATTCGACTTGCGCGTGTCCTTCACGAACAGCATGCCGATCACGAAGGTGATCAACGCGATCACGATCGGATACCACAAGCCCGAGTAGATATCGCCCTTCGCGGCGACGATCGCGAACGCGGTCGCCGGCAGGAAGCCGCCGAACCAGCCATTGCCGATGTGATACGGCAGCGACATCGACGTATAGCGGATGCGCGCCGGGAACATCTCGACCAGCATCGCCGCGATCGGGCCGTAGACCATCGTCACGAAGATCACGAGGATCGTCAGCACCACGATCGCCATCGGCCAGTTGATCAGCGCCGGATCGGCCTTTGCCGGATAACCCGCGCTCTTCAGCGTGCCGGCGAGCGTCTTGTCGAACGCCGCGCCTTGCGTCTTCGCGTCGGCGGCCTTGCCGTCGTACGTGTTCACCACCGTTTCGCCGACCTTGATCTGCGCCTGCGTGCCCGCCGGCGCCGCCACGTTCTCATAGTTGAGACCGGCCTTCGACAGCGCGCTCTTCGCGATATCGCACGAGCTCGTGAACTTCGCCGTGCCCACCGGATTGAACTGGAACGAGCACTCGCCCGGATCGGCGATGACGACGATCGGCGACTTCTGCGTCGCGGCTTCGAGCGTCGGATTTGTGTAGTGCGCGAGCGCCTTGAAGAGCGGGAAGAAGGAGAGCGCGGCAATCAGGCAGCCCGCCATGATGATCGGCTTGCGGCCGATACGATCCGACAGCGACCCGAAGAACACGAAGAATGGCGTACCGATCAGCAGCGCAACCGCGACCATGATGTTCGCGCTGGTGCCATCGACCTTGAGCGTCTGCGTGAGGAAGAAGAGCGAGTAGAACTGGCCCGTGTACCACACGACCGCCTGTCCCGCCGTCAGACCGAAGAGCGCGAGCAGCACGATCTTCAGGTTCTTCCACTCGCCGAACGCTTCCTTGAGCGGCGCCTTCGAGGTCTTGCCTTCCGCCTTGATGCGCTCGAACACCGGCGATTCATGCAGTTTCATCCGAATCCACACCGAGATCGCGAGCAGCAGGATCGATACGAGGAACGGAATGCGCCAGCCCCAAGCGCCGAACTGCTCTTCGCCCATGATCGTGCGGACCGCGAGAATCACGATCAGCGAGATGAAGAGGCCGAGCGTCGCCGTGGTCTGGATCCACGCCGTCCACGCGCCGCGCTTGTTCGACGGCGCATGTTCCGCGACATACGTCGCCGCGCCGCCGTATTCGCCGCCGAGCGCGAGGCCTTGCAACAACCGCATTGCGATGAAGATGATCGGCGCCGCGATGCCTATGGTCGCGTATCCCGGCAGGAAGCCGATCAGGAACGTCGACAGACCCATGATGACGATCGTCACGAGGAACGTGTACTTGCGCCCGACCATGTCGCCGAGCCGCCCGAACACGATCGCGCCGAACGGACGCACCGCGAAGCCCGCCGCGAAGCCCAGCAAGGTGAAGATGAAGCCGGCCGTCGGATTGACGCCCGAGAAGAACGTCTTGCTGATATAGACGGCGAGCGAGCCCGCCAGATAGAAGTCATACCATTCGAACACCGTGCCGAGCGACGAAGCGAAGATGACCTTCTTCTCCTCCGCCGTCATCGGTGCGTGTGACACGCGCCCTTCGACCGTAGCCATGCATCGTCTCCTGTTCTGATTTTCGATTACATCGGTCCGCGATAAGGCGGCTCCCGGTGCAAAGGATTATTGGAACGAAAACTTACGGCGTTCTGACGCGGCGTGTCCGGACGCGAGTGACGTCCGAAACGACGATTTGCGCCGAAGCCGCGCATATGTGATGCGAACGACCATCTAAATTAGTCTATGCTCGTGCTTCGTGCGCGCGAAATGGGAATCCGCCGCGCTCGCGCTCAGGGTTTGTCCCGGGCAGGAAAAACCCGCTGAAGACTGACGCGGACAAGCGTTCCGGCGAGTCGCGGGCTGTCCTGATACACGTGATCCTCGATGGCGAGCGCGCCGCCGTGCATCGCCGCGATCTCCTTGACGATGGCAAGACCGAGTCCGCTGCCGTCGCCGTCGCGCCCGAGAATGCGATAGAAGCGCTCGACCACGCGCTCGCGCTCCGCCGCCGGAATGCCGAGTCCCGTGTCTTCCACTTCCAGATGCACGAGATCGAGATCGTCGTCGTCGGTCCGCACGCGTACGGTGATGCGCCCGCCCGCCGGCGTGTAGCGGATCGCGTTGTCGATCAGGTTCGACAGCATCTCGCGCAGCATCACGACATTGCCTTCCACTTCGACCGCAAACGGCGGCTCCTCATAACCGAGATCCATGCGTTTCGCGAGCGCCGCCTGAACCCAGTCGCGCACCGCGAGCCGCGCGAGATCGGTCAGGACGATGCGCGTGAATATCTGCCCCGTCGCGCGATTCTCGGCGCGCGCGAGCGCGAGCAATTGCGTGACGAGACGCGCGGCATGCTCGGAACTCATCGCGATCTGTTCTAGCGAGCGCTGCACTTCCGTCGAGACGTCCTGGCGCATCGCGAGTTCCGCCTGCATGCGCAGGCCCGCGAGCGGCGTTTTCATCTGATGCGCGGCATCGGCGATGAAGCGCTTCTGGAACTCCATGTTCTGTTCGAGGCGCGTGAGCAGGTCGTTGAACGACGCGACGAGCGGCGCGATCTCCGGCGGCGCGCTGCCGGCCTGCAGCGGCGACAGATCGTCGGGGCGGCGCGCGCGGATGTTCGACTGCAGCGCGTGCAGCGGCGCGAGCCCGCGCGAAAGCCCGAACCATACGAGGATGATCGCGAGCGGCAGGATCACGAACTGCGGCAGGATCACGCCCTTGATGATGTCGTTGGCGAGCTGGCTGCGTTTGTCGAGCGTCTCCGCGACCTGCACGAGCACCGGCTGCGCGCTGTGCGGATCGCGCCCGGGCGCGAGGCCGGGCAGATCGACCGTCGTGTATGCGACGCGGATATCGTTGCCGCGCAGCACATCGTCGCGAAACTCGACGATGCCCGGCTGCGGACGATCGTCGTCGTGCGGCAAGGGCATGTCGCGATCGCCGCCGACGAGTTCGCCGCGCGTGCCGAGCACCTGGAAAAACACGCTGTCGACGTTATCGGCGCGCAGGAAATCGCGCGTCGCGTCGGGCAGGCGGAGTTCCGCGACGCCGTTTACCGGCTGAATCTGGCGCGCGAGCACGTAGGCGTCGGCTTCGAGCGCGCGGTCGAACGGCCCGTTCGCGATCGATTTCGCGACCAGATACGTCACCGCGATGCTCATCGGCCAGAGCAGCAGCAGCGGCGCGAGCATCCAGTCGAGAATCTCGCCGAAGAGCGAGCGTGGATGCGTTTCGGCGTCGGGCTCGAGCTCGTCGGGCGGCGCGAACGGATTCGCGTAGCGCGCGTCGCGCAGCGCGTCGGAGTCGTCGTTCGCTTGTGCGTTTCGCTGAGTTTCGTGGGAAACGGGCGACGCCATGCGGCCTACTTATAGTGATGGCCGGCGGACTCGCCGGCGTGCGGCCCGCCCGCGCCGTTCGTCGTGGCGGCCGCTTTCTCCAGCGTGTAACCGAGACCGCGTACCGTGATGATCTTCGCGCCGCTCGGCTCGATCTTCTTCCGTAGCCGATGCACGTAGACCTCGATCGCGTTATTGCTGACTTCCTCGCCCCACTCGCACAGGTGATTGACGAGCTGCTCCTTCGATACGAGCCGGCCGGTTCGCTGCAGCAGCACTTCGAGCACGCCGAGCTCGCGCGCCGAAAGATCGATGACCTGATCGCCGATGGTCGCAATGCGCCCGATCTGATCGAAGGCGAGCGAGCCGTGCCGGACGACGGTCGGACCGCCGCCCGCGCCGCGGCGCGTGAGCGCACGGACGCGCGCTTCGAGTTCGTTGAGCGCGAAGGGCTTCGCCATGTAATCGTCCGCGCCGAGATCGAGACCTTTCACGCGCTCGTCGACGGAATCGGCGGCGGTGAGGATCAGCACGGGCATCTGCGAATTGCGCGCGCGCAGGCGGCGCAGCACCTCGAGACCGGGCATCAGCGGCAGGCCGAGATCGAGGATCAGCAGGTCGAAAGTTTGCAGGGAAAGGGCGGTGTCCGCTTCGACGCCATGCTTCACATGGTCGACGGCGTATCCCGATTGGCGGAGTGATCGGACGAGCCCGTCCGCGAGTATGCTGTCGTCTTCGGCAATGAGGATTCGCATCGTCGTGTGCGCCTTTGTACGCCATGCATGCGCGATGAAGCGCATCGGCATTGCCGGCACCGTGTGTCGCCCGGCGCGGCGGTCTCCAGGTGTTCGTGGTTCTTGCGTGCTTGGGCGACGTGGAAAAAAAGCTGCGCCACGCCGCGACAGGCTTGCAAAAACTACTGTTTTTTTATACAGTGTCTGCGTGAGTGGGAAGGGCGGTTTCGTATGCTCGATCGAGCGGCGAAAAACCCCGTGAACACTGCCTCAGACGCCGTTCATCATAGCAAAGGACGATTCATGGAAGAAAGCAAGAAAGGCCCGGCTGGCATGACTGCGGAGAAGAGCAAGGCCCTGGCCGCCGCGCTCTCGCAGATCGAAAAGCAATTCGGCAAAGGGTCGATCATGCGGCTCGGCGCAGGTGAGGCGGTCGAAGACATTCAAGTGGTTTCCACCGGTTCGCTCGGGCTGGACATCGCGCTCGGCGTCGGCGGCTTGCCGCGCGGTCGTGTCGTGGAAATCTACGGTCCGGAGTCGTCGGGTAAAACCACGCTCACGCTGCAGGTGATCGCGGAGATGCAGAAGCTCGGCGGCACAGCGGCGTTCATCGACGCGGAACACGCGCTCGACGTGCAGTACGCCGGCAAGCTCGGCGTGAACGTGCCCGAACTGCTGATCTCGCAGCCGGACACGGGCGAGCAGGCGCTCGAAATCGCGGACGCGCTGGTGCGCTCCGGCTCCATCGACATGATCGTGATCGACTCGGTCGCGGCGCTCGTGCCGAAGGCGGAAATCGAAGGCGAAATGGGCGACTCGCTGCCGGGTCTGCAAGCGCGTCTGATGTCGCAGGCGCTGCGCAAGCTCACCGGCACGATCAAGCGCACGAACTGCCTCGTCATCTTCATCAACCAGATCCGCATGAAGATCGGCGTGATGTTCGGCAACCCGGAAACCACCACGGGCGGCAACGCGCTCAAGTTCTACTCGTCGGTGCGTCTGGATATCCGCCGTATCGGTTCGATCAAGAAGAACGACGAAGTCATCGGCAACGAGACGCGCGTGAAGGTTGTGAAGAACAAGGTCTCGCCGCCGTTCCGCGAAGCCATCTTCGACATTCTTTATGGCGAAGGCATTTCGCGTCAGGGTGAAATC
This sequence comes from Caballeronia sp. NCF2, assembly GCF_023631205.1. NCBI lineage: Bacteria > Pseudomonadati > Pseudomonadota > Betaproteobacteria > Burkholderiales > Burkholderiaceae > Caballeronia > Caballeronia sp. NCF2. The sequence goes on from NZ_JALQDN010000002.1 coordinate 137,727, forward strand.
ATCGATCTGGGCGTGCAGGCGAAGCTGGTCGACAAGGCGGGCGCCTGGTACAGCTACAACGGCGATCGCATCGGTCAGGGCAAGGACAACGCGCGGGAATTCCTGCGCGAAAATCCGGACATCGCGCGCGAGATCGAGAACAAGATCCGCGAATCGCTGGGCGTCGCTGCATTGGGCGAAGCTGTCGTCGCAAGCGCCGCAGCGGCCGACGACGAGTAAGCATCGAGCCTGAAGGAAGATGCAGACGCGCCGGCTCGGATCCAAGGCAGACCCGGCGGATAACGGAACCGGCGACGATTCCGATTCCGTCGATCGCTACGAGCGAAGCAGCGAGCGGCGCGGTGCATCGTCGAAGTCAGGCGGCTTCAGGCGCAGCAACAAGGAACGCGCCGGCGCGAAGTCATTCGCGTCGGCGCATCGCGTTTTCGAGCCTGTTAAAAGGGATGAAAGCAGCGTAGACGCGAATGATCGCGCGGCCCGCCTGGAACAAGCTCGCGCCTTACTGAAGCAGGCGACAGCGCAGCCGAAGGCGCCTGCCGCCGATCGCAGCCCGCCGTCCGCTAACCCGCCGGACCCATTCGAAGACGCCGATCCATTCGAGCCCTTCGAACAATGCGTGCCTTCCGAGCCATCGCCAGCCGTTTCCGGCGAAACGGTTTATAGCCGCTCCAGCCAGCGCACCCGCAAGACATCGGCAAACGAAGTCAACAATCCCAAACGTCCGCAACGCTCGTTGAAGGGCCGCGCGCTCGCGTTCCTGTCGCGTCGCGAGTACAGCCGCGCGGAGTTGTCGCGCAAGCTGCGTCCGTACGTCGAAGAAGCCGCTCCGCTCGAATCCCTGTTGGACAGTCTCGAGCGCGATGGCTGGCTGTCGAACGAGCGCTTCGTCGAGAGCGTCGTGCATCGGCGGGCGTCGCGCATGGGCGGCAGCAGGATCATCAGCGAGCTGAAGCGGCATGCCGTCGGCGAAACGCTCATCAGCGAAACCGCCGACAAGCTCGCGCAGTCCGAAACCGCGCGCGCCAGGGCGGTGTGGGAAAAGAAATACGGCGTGCCGCCGGAGACGCCCGCCGAGCGCGCCAAGCAGGCGCGCTTTCTGGCTGCGCGCGGTTTTTCGAGCGGTACGATCGGCAAGATATTGAAGGGCGGTGACGAAGATTGGAGCGAGGAAATCGTCGACGACTGAGCGCCCGTTCGGCTTGATCCGCACGCGCGTTCCATTCGTCAGGCACATGCCCGGCTCGAAATACCCGATATGCTAAAATTCCACGGTTTTCCCCGTACCGGCTCACTCCAGCATGCCTCTCTCGCCTCCCGCTCCCCGACAATTGCGTCATAGCCGCGCGATTCGAGTGGAAGCGTTCGAACGCGACGACGGCCTGTGGGATATCGAAGCCTGTCTAACCGATGAGAAGCCGCGCGACTTCCAGCTCGCGACGGGCGTCCGGCCGCACGGCCTGCCGATCCATGAACTCTGGCTGCGCATCACCATCGATCGCACACTCAGCATCGTCGACGTCGAAGCGTCGTCCGACTGGGCGCCGTATGGCGGTTTGTGCGCCGAGTCCAATGCGGTCTATCGCAAGCTCATCGGGCTCAATCTCCTCCAGAATTTTCGCCGCGAAGCCAACACGCTGCTGCGCGGCACTGCCGGCTGCACGCATCTCACCGAGTTGTGCGGGGTCTTGCCGACCGCAGCCATTCAGGCATTCGCGGGCGACGTCTGGAAGATCGAGGACGGCAATCCATTCAAGCAAGCCGACGCCAACGCGCAGCGCGACGAGCCGCCGTTTCAGCTCGGCCGATGCCACGCGCTGCGTTTCGACGGACCCGCGGTCAGGGAACACTACCCGCGCTGGTTCGGCCACGCGCCCGGCGAACCATCCAGATCCGGAACAACGGTGCAAGACAGGCCGGAGACAAAGTCCGCCTCGTAGCGCGCAAGCAGCGCTCGCGCTCACGCACGGAATTCAAACAAGAAAAGAATCAGCGGTTCAAGCAAACAGAAGTTCACTCCAACTCTCAGACTGAAGGAATCACGCATGAAGATTCACGAGTACCAGGGTAAGGAAATCCTGCGGAAATTCGGCGTCGCGGTCCCGCGCGGCAAACCCGTGTTCTCGGTGGATGATGCGGTCAAGGCCGCGGAAGAGCTGGGCGGCCCGGTTTGGGTCGTCAAGGCGCAGATTCACGCCGGCGGCCGCGGTAAGGGCGGCGGCGTGAAGGTCGCGAAGTCGATCGAACAGGTCCGCGAATACGCGAACCAGATCCTCGGCATGCAGCTCGTCACGCACCAGACCGGCCCCGAAGGCCAGAAGGTCAATCGCCTGCTGATCGAAGAAGGCGCGGACATCAAGAAGGAACTGTACGTCGGCCTCGTGCTCGACCGCGTTTCGCAGAAGATCGTCGTGATGGCGTCGAGCGAAGGCGGCATGGACATCGAAGAAGTCGCGGAAAAGACGCCGGAACTGCTGCACAAGTTCGCCGTCGAGCCGTCGACCGGTCTGCAAGACGCGGACGCCGATGATCTCGCACGCAAGATCGGCATTCCCGATGCATCGATCCCGCAAGCGCGCGCGATCCTGCAAGGCCTGTACAAGGCGTTCTTCGAAACCGACGCATCGCTCGCGGAAATCAACCCGCTGATCGTGACCGGCGAAGGCAAGGTCATCGCGCTCGACGCCAAGTTCAACTTCGATTCGAACGCGCTGTTCCGTCATCCGGAAATCGTCGCGTACCGCGATCTGGACGAAGAAGATCCGGCTGAAGTCGAAGCGTCGAAGTTCGACCTCGCATACATCTCGCTCGACGGCAACATCGGCTGTCTCGTGAACGGCGCAGGCCTCGCGATGGCCACGATGGACACCATCAAGCTGTTCGGCGGCGAGCCGGCGAACTTCCTCGACGTCGGCGGCGGTGCGACGACCGAGAAAGTGACCGAAGCGTTCAAGCTGATGCTGAAGAACCCGAACCTGAAGGCGATCCTCGTGAACATCTTCGGCGGCATCATGCGTTGCGACGTGATCGCCGAAGGCGTGATCGCTGCGTCGAAGGCCGTGGACCTGAAGGTGCCGCTCGTCGTGCGCATGAAGGGCACGAACGAAGACCTCGGCAAGAAGATGCTGGCCGACTCGGGCCTGCCGATCATCTCGGCGGACAGCATGGAAGAAGCCGCGCAGAAGGTCGTCGCGGCGGCCGAAGGCAAGTAAGCGCGTTCGCTTGTTGCCTTAAGAGAGCGTTCCACCAGATACGAATGGCGGCGCCTGGCTTTTTGCATGGCGACGCCAAACGAACAGAGGTCACTACATGTCGATTCTGATCAACAAAGACACGAAGGTCATCACGCAGGGCATCACCGGCAAGACCGGCCAGTTCCACACGCGCGCCTGCCGCGAATACGCGAACGGCCGCGAAGCGTACGTCGCGGGCGTGAACCCGAAGAAGGCCGGCGAAGACTTCGAAGGCATTCCCATCTACGCGTCCGTGAAGGAAGCGAAGGCCGAAACCGGCGCGACCGTTTCGGTCATCTACGTGCCGCCCGCGGGCGCTGCCGCCGCGATCTGGGAAGCCGTCGAGGCCGATCTCGATCTCGCGATCTGCATCACGGAAGGCATTCCGGTTCGCGACATGCTCGAAATCAAGGACCGCATGCGCCGCGAAAATCGCAAGACGCTGCTGCTCGGACCGAACTGCCCCGGCACGATCACGCCGGACGAGCTGAAGATCGGCATCATGCCGGGTCACATCCACAAGAAGGGCCGCATCGGCGTCGTGTCGCGTTCGGGCACGCTGACGTATGAAGCGGTCGGCCAGTTGACGGCGCTGGGCCTCGGCCAGTCGTCGGCGGTCGGTATCGGCGGCGATCCGATCAACGGTCTGAAGCACATCGACGTGATGAAGATGTTCAACGACGATCCGGAAACGGACGCCGTCATCATGATCGGCGAGATCGGCGGTCCGGACGAAGCGAACGCCGCTTACTGGATCAAGGACAACATGAAGAAGCCGGTCGTCGGCTTCATCGCGGGCGTGACGGCGCCTCCGGGCAAGCGCATGGGCCACGCAGGCGCGCTGATCTCGGGCGGTGCGGACACGGCTGACGCCAAGCTCGAAATCATGGACGCGTGCGGCATCAAGGTCACGAAGAATCCGTCGGAGATGGCACGTCTGCTGAAGTCGGTTCTCTGATCGAAGCAGGCAAATTACGCGAGGGTTTGGTACTCTTACTGATTCCTTTCGTAAAAGCCATTGAAAAGCGAGGGAGCGCTGCTTCCTCGCTTTTTTCATTTCAGCCTCATGCTTGAATTCTTTTCGACGCTCCATTGGGGCGCGGTCGTTCAGATCATCGTGATCGACATTCTGCTCGGCGGCGACAACGCCGTCGTGATCGCGCTCGCCTGCCGCAATCTGCCGGATCGGCAGCGCACGCGCGGCATCGTGTTCGGCACGCTCGGCGCAATCATCCTGCGCGTCGTGCTCATCGCGTTCGCGGTCTTTCTGCTCGACATTCCGTTTCTCAAGTTTCTCGGTGGCTTGCTGCTGCTGTGGATCGGCGTAAAGCTGATGCAGCCGGACCACGACGATCATCAGATCGACGCATCCGACCGGCTGTGGGCGGCGGTGAAGACGATCATCGTCGCCGATGCCGTCATGAGCCTCGACAACGTCATCGCGATCGCGGGCGCGGCCGAAGCCGCCGATCCGCGTCATAGGCTCACGCTGGTGATCTTCGGCCTGGTCGTGAGCATTCCGCTCATCGTCTGGGGCAGCACGCTGGTGCTGAAGCTGCTCGACCGCTTGCCCGCCGTCGTGCTGCTCGGCGCGGGTCTGCTCGGCTGGATCGCGGGCGGCCTCATCATCGACGATCCATTCATCGACCGATGGCCCGCGCTCAATACCGAACTCGTCGGATATGCGGCGCGTCTGGCGGGCGCGTTGCTTGTCGTCGCGTTGGGCTGGCTGCTCAAGCGGCGCGCGCTCGCCGACGGCAATCGCGCGGCGAGTTGATTTCTCCTAGGCCGTTCGGCTGACTGCCGCCGGAGCGGCTCCCTGAATACGATCGAAGCGTCCTGACCGCATTGCGCGGAAGGGCGCTTTTCTGTTTTTCAGGGAGTAGCAATGACGACGAAGGCTTCGGTTTTGGACGTGCCGCGCGAACGGCGCGCATGGTGGTTCGGGCGCACGAAAGATGCGCTGACACGCGGCTTCACACTGATCGAACTGATGATCGTGCTTGCGATCGTCGGCGTGGTCGCGGCGTATGCGATACCGGCGTATCAGGATTATCTTGCCCGAAGCCGCGTGGGTGAAGGCATGACGCTCGCGGCGGCCGCGCGCCTCGCAGTGGCGGAGAACGCGGCGAGCGGCGCGGATCTGGCGGGCGGATTCGCGTCGCCGCCGGGCACGCGCAACGTCGAGTCGATTCACGTCGACAGCGACAACGGGCAGATCACGATCGCCTATACGACGCGCGTCGCGCCGGCGGGTTCGAACACGCTCGTGCTCGTGCCTTCGACACCCGACAACGCCGATACACCTACGGCGCGCGTGTCGCTCAGCCGCGGTTCCGTGCAATCGGGGTCGGTGACGTGGGAATGCTTCGCGGGCAAGAAGACCGAGTCGTCGCTGCCCGCGCCGGGCGCCGGTCCGACGCCCGCGCAGGCACCGACATTGCCAGGCAATCTCGCACCGCCGGAGTGCCGCGCGTAAGCACTGACGCGAAGCGCGGCGGGAGGATTTACGTCGCCGCCGCGCCGTCGCGCCGTCGTTTTTGCGCGAAAGTTGGCGATTTGGTAGCAAAACCGGCCGTTCGACGGACAGCGGGGGCAAAGTTTTGTATAGTGCGCCGGTCGCCGACGTTCCCAGTTCCTCATGCCTTCCCAATACGCGCGCTTTCTCTGCTTCGCCGTTCTGTGCCTTGCGTTGACGTTTCCCTTCGCGGTCGTCAACCACACGTATCCGATTCCGACCTTCTACGCCGAATACAGCGCGCTCGCGCTTTATCTGGCGCTCGGTGCGACGGTTGCGCTCCTCGTGCGCGTCTCCGAGCCGAAGGTGCCGTTCGCATCGCCGGTCGTCGCATTGATGCCGCTTGCGTTCGGCGTGTTGCTCGTCGCGCAGACGGTGCTGTTGCCGATCGCGCAGCCATCGATGAACTGGCTCGGCGGCGCGTTTCTGCTCGCTTCGTTTCTCGCGGTGCATACGGGCTTCGGTCTCGTGCGGGCGGGGCTCGGCGAGAAGACGCTGCGTATCGGCGCGGCTGCGCTGATGGTCGGCGGACTGTTCGCGGTCTTCTGTCAGATCGTGCAGTTGCTGCATCTCGAAGTGAAATTCACGCCGTTCGTGGTCGCGTACAACGTGATGATCGAACGGCGCCCGTTCGGCAACATGGCGCAGGCGAATCACCTCGCGACCGTGATCGCGTTCGCGCTGGCGGGCGCGCTTTATTTCGTGCAGGCGCGTCGGCTGCCGCTCGTTCTGTGGCTGATCTTGTCGGCGATCTACTCGCTCGGGCTCGCGTTGACCGTATCGCGCGGGCCGTGGCTGCAGACGGCGGTGATAGTCGTCGCCGGCTTCTGGATGGCGTTCGTGCTCGGGCGGCCGGTCGCGTCGGAAGGCTTCGACGGCCCCGGCCGCCGCGATACGCGCGCGTGGATCGTCCCGATTCTGCTCGCGATCGTCTTTTTCGCGGTGAACGCGGCCGTGCGCTGGGCGAACGTGCGCTTCGATTTCGGGCTCGCGCAATCGGCGGCGGAGCGCATGCAGGAAGCGAGTCAGATCGCGCCGCGCCTCGCGCTCTGGAAGTACGGCTGGACGATGTTCAAGACGCATCCGCTGCTGGGCGTCGGATGGGGCGAGTTTCCGCGCTATCAGTTCGACCTCGTGCGCGATCTGGGCGGCGTCGAGATCGCGAACAACGCGCACGACATCTTCATCGATCTGCTCGCGAAAACGGGTGCGCTCGGCGTCGCGATTCTGGTCGCGAGCGTCGTATTCTGGCTGATTCGCGTGCTGCGCGCGCCGCAGACGCCGGCGCGCATTTTCGGATTGTCGCTGCTCGGCGTCCTGATGATGCATGCGCTCGTCGAGTATCCGCAGCAGTACATGTTCTTTCTGATGCCGGCGATGCTCGTCATCGGCCTTCTGGAGACGCGTCCCTTGCGGCTGGTTCCGCGTCCGCTCTCTTATGGCGTATATGTCGTGCTGGTGCTCGGCGGGCTCGCGGCGTTGTATCCGACCTTACGCGACTACAACCGCGCGGAAGTGCTGTACTACGGCTCGCGCCCGGCCGAGCAGTATCGTGAAAATCCGTCTTTCCTGTTCACGGCGTGGGGCGAATACGGTGCGGCGACCTTGCTGCCGATCAACGCGCAGAACGTCGAGGAGAAACTCGCGGCGCATCGGAAGGCGATTGCGCTGTTGCCGGGGGAGACCGTGCTGCGCCGCTACGCGGTGTTGCAGGCGCTCGCCGGGCAGAAGGCCGAGGCGCTCGACACGATGGCGCGCCTGAAGATCTTCGCGACGCAGTTGCACGACTGGCCAAAGCAGCTTTTGGCCGTCTACGATCTGGCGGACGAAGCGGGCAAGCCGCTGGCGTCGTTCAAGGCGGATCTGGTGAAGCTGTATGGTGTGCCGCTGCCGAATCAGGAGCCTTCGGAGGATGAGGAAGAAGAGTGAGCGGTCAGGGCGCGGGCGACGGCTGGTCGTCCGCCACCCAATCCCCCGACTTCCCACCGTGCTTTTCCATCACTTTCACATTGGTGATGGTCATCCCCCGATCCACCGCCTTGCACATGTCGTAGATCGTGAGCAATCCGACCTGCACGGCGGTCAGCGCTTCCATTTCCACGCCCGTGCGCCCGACCGTCTCCACGCGCACTTCACAGTGCACGCCGGGTAGCGCTTCATCGATCGTGAAATCCACCGCGACGCGCGTCAGCGCCAGCGGATGACACAGCGGAATCAGATCGGCCGTGCGCTTCGCACCCTGAATCGCGGCGATGCGCGCGACGCCCAGCACATCGCCTTTTTTCGCTCGGCCTTCGCGGATCAGCGCGAGCGTGGGCGCGAGCATCGCGATCGAGCCGCGTGCAACGGCCACGCGGCGCGTTTCGTTTTTCGCGCCGACATCGACCATATGCGCCTCGCCGGCGGCATCGAAATGGGTGAGTCCGGACATAGCGTCTCCTTCGAATGGGCGCCTATCATACCAGCGTGAATCCGCGCGATTTTCCGCACAAAGCCACGGTCCGGCGCGACGCACCGCGGACCTGAGACGCGCCGCGCGCAACACTTGATACGATAAGCCCGTTTCGATTCTCGAGCCGACTATCGGCGCTTCGCGCCATGCATTTCACACGTCCGAGCCGCGCGCTCGCCTCCCTCCTTTGCGTCGCCCTCGCCATGCCGCCCGCGGCGCTGGCGCAATCCAGTTCGCCTTCCGCGGGCTCGACCGGCACGCTCGCGGCCGCGCAACTGCGCGCGTCGCAGGAAAGCGCCAGCGGCGACGTGCCGGGCAACATCGCGGAAGGCGTGTTCGGCGTCTACGGCGGCGCGGAAAGCCGTTTCGCGAACCGCCCCGGGACGATGTCCGGTTTGCGCGCGCCGCTGTCGTCGGTGCAGCTTCCGGATCTCGGCGACGGCTCCGGCGGCTCCCTCACGCCGCAGGCCGAGCGCAAGGTCGGCGAGAAGATGATGCGCGAAGTGCGCGCCGATCCCGATTATCTCGACGACTGGCTGCTGCGCGACTATCTCGACTCGATCTCGTCGAAGCTTTCAGCGGCGGCGGCGACGCAGTATCTCGGCGGCTATCGGCCGGATTTCGATCTCTTCGCCGTGCGCGACGCGCAGATCAACGCGTTTTCGATGCCGGGCGGCTTTATCGGCGTGAACACGGGGCTGATTGCCGCGACGCAAACGGAATCGGAGCTGGCGTCGGTCATCGGCCATGAAATGGGGCACGTCCTTCAGCGGCACATCGCGCGGATGCTCAGCACGCAGGAAAAGAGTTCCTACGCCGCACTCGCCGGGATGCTCGCCGGCCTGCTCGCGGGCCTGCTCGCCCATAGCGGCGATCTCGGCATGGGCATCGCGATGGGCGGCCAGGCGTTCGCCGTCGACAATCAGTTGCGCTTCTCGCGCGCGGCCGAGCACGAGGCCGACCGCGTCGGTTTCCAGATGCTCGCGGCCGCCGGCTACGATCCTTACGCGATGGCAGCGTTCTTCGAGCGTCTCGATCGCGCGTCGATGGCCGATAACGGCGTGCCGCCGTACGTGCGCACGCACCCGCTCACGATCGACCGCATCGCCGACATGGAAGGCCGCGCGCGGCGCGTGCCGTACCGGCAGCCGCGTCAGTCGGCCGAATACGCGTTCGTGCGCGCCCGGGCGCGCGTGCTGCAGGTGAATTACGCGAGTGATTATCGCGAGGTCGCGAGCCGGCTCAAATCAGAAATCGAGGATCAGACGGCGCTCAATCCCGCGTCCAACTGGTACGGCATCGCGCTCGCGCAATCGCTGCTGGGCAATCACGACGCGGCCAGCGACGCGCTCGCGAAGGCGCGCGCGCTATTCGAGGGCGAGGAGGCGAGCGCGGCGGCGGCATCGGCGCAAGTGCAAAAGGAGGATCGCGCGGTTGGTCAAACGCAGCCGGCTCCGCGCAAGAAGAGCGGCGAGCCGTCGCTGCGCAACGCGGATGCGTCGACGATCGCGACGCCGCTCGACAACGCGCGCACGCCGCTCAATCTCGGAGACTCGGGCAACGGCAATGCATTGCGCGCGAAGAGCGACATCGTGCTTCCACCGGTTCGCGTCGAAGCCCGCTCGGCTCCGCCGGCGAAACCTCAATCCGCACCGCCGGCGCTGCGCAGCACGCCGAGCCTCGACGTGCTCGCCGCCGACATCGCGCGCCGCGCGGGCCGCAACGACGATGCGATCCGCCTCGCGGACCTCGCGCAAAAGCGCTGGCCGGCGTCGCACGCCGCCATCGACGTGCATCTGCAGACGCTGCTTTCCGCGCGCCGCTTCGCCGACGCCCAGATGCTCGCGCGCCGCGAAACACGCGCCGAGCCGACGCGCCCCGACTGGTGGTTCTATCTCGCGCAGGCAAGCGCGGGTCTCAACGATCCGCTGCAACAGCATCAGGCGATGGCGGAAAAGTTCGCGCTCGATGGCGCGTGGGCATCCGCGATCCGGCAACTGAAGGAAGCGCGCGACGTCAAGACCGCGAGTTTCTACGATCTTTCGACGATTTCCGCCCGGCTGCGCGATTTCGAGACGCGCTACAAGGAAGAGCGCGAGATGGAGAAGAACGGCTAGCTAGCTCAGTCTTTCTTCGCGGCGGCGCGTTCGGCCGGACTCGCGACGAAGCGAAAGCGCGCGGCGACATCGGCGCGGGCGATCGGCTGCACGGTCAGATCGACGCCGTCGCGCCAGTGGAACACGCCGCGTGTGCCGGCATCGTCGAGCGACGCGTGGTCCGCGAAGAGTTCGAGATCGTGATCGTGAAGGGCGGCGATGCGTGCGGGCGAGGCGTCATCGGAAAGGAGAATGCCGCCTGCGTCGTCGATCCAGACATGCGCCGGCTCGAACGGCGCGCCGCCCTGATCGATCAGCCGCAATGCGCCGTCCGCCGCATGCAGACGCACGATCCACGGCGTGTACACGAGCTCAACATACACGCGCTGCGGGCCGTTCTGAAAGAACCACTGGCCGTCGGCATCGCTTTCGTAGTTGCGGTTGATGAAGCCCAGCAGCGCCTCATGCCGGATCGGCGTGCCGAGTTCGCCGGCGGCTTGCGCGGCGTCGTCGCGCATGCGCCACTGACCGCGCCGGTCGAGCAGCAGCCAGCCCGTGCAGTGCGGAACGTTGGGCCATTTGGCGAGCGCCTGCTTGACGATGTCATCCATGACGGTTCACGAAACGAAGTTCTCCAGATAACCGAACACGCGCTGCGACAGCCAGTCGATCCGGCCCGGAAACGGTCCCGTCATGAAGCCGACGTGCCCGCCGTGGTTCGGCTGATCGAGCGTCACGCGCGCCGATACTTCCGCCGTCGACGGCAACGCGAACTCGGGCAGGAACGGATCGTTGCGCGCGTTCAGCAGCAGCGCGGGCACTTCGATGTGCTTCAGATGCGCGCGGATCGTCGCCGTCGACCAGTAGTGATTGGTGTCGCGAAAGCCGTGCAGCGGCGCGGTGACGACGTTGTCGAACTCGTACAGCGTGCGCGCGGCGAGCACGGCGTTGCGGTCGTAGAGACCGGGATACTGCCCGAGCTTCGCGAGCGCCTTCTTTTTGAGCGACTTCAGGAAGCTGCGCGTATAGACCATGCCGAAGCCTTGCGAGATCGCGAGGCCGCCCGCGTGGACATCGAGCGGCGCGGAAATGGCCGCCGCCGCGCTGATGATCGACGCGTCCGTGCCGCGCTGGCACAGCCAGTGCAGCAGCACGTTGCCGCCGAGCGACACGCCCGCCGCGACGATCGGCCCGCGATGCACTTGCGCGAGCCGCCGCAGAATCCAGTCGACTTCGGCGCTGTCCGCGAGATGGTAGAAGCGCGGCAGCAGATTGAGCGGGCCGCTGCAACTGCGGAAATGCGGCACGACGCCGTGCCAGCCGCGCGCCCGGGCGGCGGCCATCATCGTGCGAGCGTAGTGCGAATCGGAACTGCCTTCGAGGCCGTGGAAGAGCACGAAGAGCGGGGCGTTCGCGGCGGGTTGATCGGCGGGATCGGCGGGATCGGCGGGATCGTGCGCGAGAAAGTCGAGATCGATGAAATCGCCGTCGGGCGTATTCCAGCGCTCGCGCCGGTAACGCACGTCGGGCTTGCGGCCGAAGAGCGCCGGGACGATGGTTTGCGCATGGCTCGTGGGCAGCCAGCGCGGCGCGCTGTAGAGCCATTCGGCGGCGCCCGGCGAAAGCAGGCGCGCGGTTTCCTTCAGTGCCACGGCGGGCGCTTTGTCCACGAACGACGAATCGTGCTTCAACAACGGATCGCGCTTCATGGCCCCTCCCGACAGACGTCTTCTTCGAATTTCTTAGTGCAGCGGTCCCTGACCGTGACGCAGCTTCGCGGCGAACTGGCCCGCGGTTTCGATCGGCATCTCGCTTGCGTGAATATGCGCGATGCGCCACTCGCCGCGTTCGTGAACCATCACATACGTCGTGTAGATCATGCGCGGCGCGCTGGCTGGCTCGGCCGGCTGATGCGCCTCGGCGATCGCATAGACGACCGTGCCCAGGCTGTCGTACACGCGAATATCGAGCGGCTCGACGGTCACGGGCTGCGTCTCGAACTGCTTCGCGAGACCCGCGCGGATGCTTTCCAGCCCGTGCAGATGCGTGCCGTCCGCGCACACGCAGGTGGCGAACTCCTCGTCGATCCACAACGACATCACCGTGTCGATGCTGTTGTCCGCGACTGCCTGATAGTAAGCGTTGAGGGTATCGGCGGCGGCTTCGAAGAGGCGGGCGAAACGTGGCATGGCTCGTGGGTCTCTGGCATTCGATGCTTCACGCCAACGAAACGGCGCGCTGCAACGGTCATTGGTCAAAGCATGCCCCCGTTCGGAGACATTCGCGTGTCCGCACCCGCACACACGGCCGGAAACCGCCGGTACGAACACGCGTTTCGACGCGTGAGCGCAACATCAACGATGCGCGAGCAGCATGCCGCGCACATCGGCGAAGACCTGTTCGGCCGAGAGTTCGCGAAGGCAGTTCAGATGGCCGAGCGGACACTCGCGGGCAAAGCACGGACTGCATTCAAGATGCAGCCATTGTACCTTTGCGAGATCGGACAAGGGCGGCGTGTGGCGCGGATCGGTCGAGCCGTAGACCGCGACGAGCGGCCGGCGCGAGGCGGCCGCGACGTGCATCAGCCCCGAATCGTTCGTGACGACGGCGCTCGCCCGCGAAATAAGCGCGCACGCCTCACCGAGCGAAGTCTGGCCGCACAGGTTGCGCACCATCGGCGCGCGCTCCGCGATGGCCTGCGCGATCGGCGCATCCTTCTTCGAACCGAGCGCGATCATGCGCGCATACGGAAACGACTGCGCGATGAACTGGGCGAGCGAAGCGAAATGCTCCGGCGGCCAGCGCTTGGCCGGACCGTATTCCGCGCCGGGGCAGAACACGACGAGCGGCGCGCGCGTGTCGAGGTTGAAGCGCGTCGAGACGCGCGCGGCTTCGTTCGGATCGGCTTCGAGGCGCGGCACCGGCAGCGTCTGCGCGTCGGGAAGCGCGGCGGCTTCCGGCTGCGCGAACCGGTCGACGAACGGCAGCTTCGCGCCCGGCGCATAGGCGAGCGCCGCGTAATGCGCGGTCATCGGCGGACGGTCGGTTTTCGGCGGATTCGCGTGGCGCACGTTCAAGAGCCCGTAGCGGCTCTCGCCCTTGTAGCCGATGCGCAGGTTGATGCCCGCCATCCACGGAATCAGCGCGGATTTGACGGAGTTGGGCAGCACATAGGCGGCGTCGTAACCGACATCGCGCAAATCACTCGCGAGCTGCCAGCGGCGCAGCAGTTGCAGCTTGCCGTGGGCGAGGTCGGTCGCGTAGACATCGCGGATTTCCGGCATGCGCTCGAGCACGGGTGCGACCCAGGTGGGCGCGACGGCGTCGATCGCGATACGCGGATGAAGCTTGCGCAAGAGCGTGAAGAGCGGCTGCGCCATCAATGCGTCACCGATCCAGTTCGGTGCTATAACCAGCGCGCGGCGCATCTGTTGTTATCCGATCTCAAAATGAACGCGGCCCGCCGCCTTGGGGCGAGCCGTCGATTGTCGTGGGTATGTTTCGCGCCGCGTACGGCGCGCGTGAGCCAGGGCGCGGCCAGCGCCCCGCGGGCTTCAGTGACCGCCCTTGAGCACTTCGCCGTCTTTCAGCTTGTAGCGCGTGCCGCAATACGGGCAGCGCGCCTCGCCGTGCGTCACGTCGATGAACACGCGCGGATGCGTGCTCCAGCGCTGCATCTTCGGGTTCGGGCAGAAGGCGGGCAGATCCTTCGCCGACAATTCCACCAGCGGCATTTCCTTCAGGTCGCTCATTGCTATCTCTTTTCGTGATGTACGTCGCGCGGCGAGCGAACGGCCCGCCGCGTCGCATGAGATTGTTTAAACCTTCGCGAGCCAGCTCGCGTACTTCTCGTTCTTGCCGCCGACGACGTCGAAGAACGCGCTTTGCAGCTTTTCCGTGATCGGACCGCGCGCGCCCGAACCGATGGTGCGGTTGTCCAGCTCGCGGATCGGCGTGACTTCGGCGGCGGTGCCGGTGAAGAACGCTTCGTCGCAGGTGTAGACCTCGTCGCGGGTGATGCGCTTTTCGATCACCGGGATGCCGAAATCGCGCGCCAGCGTGATGACTGTGTCGCGCGTGATGCCGTCGAGGCACGAAGCCAGATCCGGCGTGTAGATCTTGCCGTTGTTCACGAGGAAGAAGTTTTCGCCGGAGCCTTCCGACACGTAGCCGTCGACGTCGAGCAGCAGCGCTTCGTCGTAGCCGTCGGCGACGGCTTCCTGGTTGGCGAGAATCGAGTTCACGTACCAGCCGGACGCCTTCGCGCGGACCATCGACACGTTCACATGATGGCGCGTGAACGACGACGTCTTCACGCGGATGCCCTTGGCGAGCCCGTCTTCACCGAGATATGCGCCCCACGGCCACGCGGCGATCGCAACATGGATGGTGTTGCCCTTCGCCGACACGCCGAGCTTTTCCGAGCCGACCCAGATGATCGGGCGGATGTAGCACGACTCGAGCGCGTTCGCCTTCACGACTTCGAGTTGCGCGGCTTCGAGCGTCGCGGCATCGAACGGGACGTCCATCTGGAAGATCTTCGCCGAGTTGAGCAGGCGCTTCGTGTGTTCCTTCAGGCGGAAAATGGCCGTGCCCTGCGCGGTCTTGTACGCGCGCACGCCTTCGAAGACACCCATGCCGTAGTGCAACGTGTGGGTCAGAACGTGGATCTTGGCATCACGCCAGTCGATCAGCTTGCCATCCATCCAGATCTTGCCGTCGCGGTCGGCCATTGACATACGGTTCTCCTAGCTGTCTCGTTCAAGTGAGTTCGGGGCAGGCCGCCAAAGACTTCCGGGCGGCGGCGCTCGCGCATCTCGCGCCGCGTTCGTGCATCGGCGATTGCCGGCGAACGCGCGCATGAAGGCGCAAAGGCTGTGAAAGACCGTCATTTTAGCGTCTTTTCGCGACGAAACCGATCTTGGAGCGCCTTTCACGACGCTATAATTTGCCTTTCGCCGTCCGCTGAAAACAGCGGGACGAAACGGCGAAGCCCGCCATTCCCGATTTTCCCGGTTTTTCCCGATCCATCGCGCAATCGCTCGAGGCCGCGCATTGGCATCACGGGTGGTCTTCATCGCCTCGCATTCGCTCATGCTTAACCGGCTGTCCGACACCAATCGCCGCGCGTTTTTCGAGGGCGTGCGTACCTTTTCTCCCGCCGTCCTGGCGACGTTTTCCTGGGGTCTCGTGACCGGCGTCGCGATGACGAAGTCCGTGCTCACCGTGCCGCAGGCGCTCGGCATGTCGTTCGCGGTGTACGCGGGCTCGTCGCAGCTCGCGGTGCTGCCGCTCTTCGCCGCGAAGCTGCCGCTCTGGACGATTCTCCTGACCGCCGCGATGGTCAATCTGCGCTTCGTGATCTTCAGCGCGGGGCTCGCGCCGCATTTCTCGTGGCTGCCGCTGAAGCGGCGTCTGCTGCTCGGCTATTTCAACGGCGACATCATCTATCTGATGTTCTCGAAGCGGAATTTTCCTGCCGGCTGGCAGCCCGGCAAGGAGGCGTTCTTCTGGGGACTGGCGATATCGAGCTGGTTGTCATGGCAAACATCGTCGGTGCTCGGCATCTTGCTCGCGAGCCTGATTCCCGATGACTGGGGCCTCGAACTCGCCGGCACGCTCGCGCTGATCCCGCTCATCGTTTCCGCTATCGCGACGCGTTCGACGCTCGCGGCGGTCGCGGTGGCGAGCGTCGTCGCGTTGCTGGCGTTCGATCTGCCGTATCGTTTCGGCTTGCCGCTCGCGGTGTTCGCGGCGCTTATCGCGGGCACGCTCGCGGATGTCGTCGCCGAGCGGGCCGCGCCCAAATCCGCATCCGATGCCACGAGGTCCAGCCGATGAGCGCGCTGCAAGTCTGGCTCGCGATCATCGGCATGGGCGTGGTCACGGCGGTGACGCGCGCGCTCTTTCTGATCGGCGGCGAGCGCATGGTGCTGCCGCCGCGCGTGCAGCGTGTGCTGCGCTATGCGCCGGCCGCCGCGCTCGCGGGCGTCGTCGTGCCGGATCTGCTCGAAACGCCCGCGGGCATTTCGCTGTGGCTGTCGAACCATGCGTTGTGGGCATCGGCGGCGGGACTCGCGTATTACCTGTGGCGGCGCGGCATGATGGGCACGATCGCCGTCGGCATGGTGGTGTTCACGCTGCTGCGGCTCGTGGCCTGACCGCGGCGTGGAGATGGCTACGCGCCGCGTCAAATACGCGTCATCAACGATTGCCCGCTAAAAGCGGCCGGGTTGATCGGTTAAAATGAGGGTCTTTCCCGAGTGAGCGAGGTCGAAAGTGTGTCCGGCAGTCACCGCGCTACGGTTTTGCAATTCATTTTGCAACACGCCGCTCCCGGCTCCATCGCCGCGCCCGGGCAGGGCTTGCGCGCCTCTCCGGATTCATCTGTCTCATCCCTTTCTCCCGCATCCCGCGCGCGCGTTCGGCTTAAGCGCGCGTCCTTCGCCCCCAGCTTGAACCGCGCGCGAGCCGTCCTGCCCGGCGGCCTGCGCGCGGCGACTCCACGAACCGGCCCGCCCCGACGGCCGTTCCCGCCCGAACCGCTTCTTTATCTACGTTGACTCCCATGACGAAAGTACTGCGTTTCACCGATCTGATCGCCGAAGGCAAAGTCTCCGGCAAGCGTGTGTTCATCCGCGCGGATCTCAACGTGCCGCAAGACGATAACGGCAACATCACCGAAGATACGCGCGTGCGCGCCTCGGTCCCGGCGATCAAGGCCGCTCTCGACGCGGGCGCGGCCGTGATGGTCACGTCGCACCTCGGCCGTCCGACCGAAGGCCAGTTCAAGCCGGAAGACTCGCTCGCGCCGGTCGCGAAGCGTCTGTCGGAGCTGCTCGGCCGCGACGTGCCGCTCGTCGCCGACTGGGTCGACGGCGTTCAGGTCCAGCCGGGCAACGTCGTGCTGTTGGAAAACTGCCGCTGCAACAAGGGCGAGAAGAAGAACGACGACGGCCTCGCGCAGAAGATGGCGAAGCTCTGCGACGTCTACGTCAACGATGCGTTCGGCACCGCGCACCGCGCCGAAGCCACGACGCACGGCATCGCGAAGTACGCGCCTGTCGCGTGCGCGGGACCGCTCTTGGCCGCTGAACTCGATGCGCTCGGCAAGGCGCTCGGCAACCCGAAGCGTCCGCTCGTCGCGATCGTCGCGGGCTCGAAGGTGTCGACCAAGCTCACCATTCTCAAGTCGCTCGCCGAGAAGGTCGATCAGCTGATCGTCGGCGGCGGCATCGCCAACACGTTCATGCTCGCGTCGGGCCTGAAGATCGGCAAGTCGCTCGCCGAAGCCGATCTCGTCGGCGAGGCGAAGGAAATCATCGAACAGGCGCGCACGCGCGGCGCATCGGTGCCGATTCCGAGCGATGTCGTCACCGCGAAGGAATTCGCCGCGACCGCGAAGGCGGAAACGAAGCCCGTCGCCGACGTCGCCGACGACGACCTCATCCTCGATATCGGCCCGGACACCGCGAAGGCGCTCGCCGCGCAACTCGAAACGGCCGGCACGATCGTCTGGAACGGGCCCGTCGGCGTGTTCGAATTCGACCAGTTCGGCAACGGCACCAAGACGCTCGCGCAGGCCATCGCGAATTCGTCGGCGTTCTCCATCGCCGGCGGCGGCGACACGCTCGCGGCCATCGCGAAGTACGACATCGCCGACAAGGTGAGCTATATCTCGACCGGCGGCGGCGCGTTCCTGGAATTCCTCGAAGGCAAGAAGCTGCCCGCGGTCGAAGTGCTCGAATCCCGCGCCGGGGCTTGAGGCGTTGGCCGCCCGAAACAATCCGGCGAAAGCAGGAAAGAAGGGCGCGCCAGCCGGCGGCGCGCAAACCGAAGAAATGGAAAGCGGCGCCGCGCTCGACGCGGCCGCCGAAGCAGCGCGGGTGATCGCGGAAGCGGCTCAACCCGATCAGACGGCGCCCGAAGACGAATCGGTGATTCCGGAAACGCCTCCGGTCATCATCGGCGGCGTGCCCGCCCATGCCCTGAATGAAATCGACAAAGCGACGCCGGCACGAACCGGCGCGCGCGCGCAACCGGTGAGCAACACCTCACTGCAAGCGCAACGTGCTCGCGGCCTCAACACGGGCGTTCCTACAGAGACGAGGAAAGACATGCATCGCGCTACCAAGATTGTTGCCACCATCGGCCCGGCTTCAACGAGCCCGGACGTCCTGCTGCAAATGCTGCAGGCGGGCCTCGACGTCGTTCGCTTCAACTTCTCGCACGGCACCGCCGACGATCACCGCCAGCGCGCCGAAATCGTCCGCGAGGCGGCGCGTCAGGTGGGCCGGGAAGTCGCGATCATGGCGGACCTGCAGGGCCCGAAGATCCGCGTCGGCAAGTTCGAGAACAACAAGACGATGCTCGTCGCGGGCAATCCGTTCATCCTCGATGCGAACTGCACGCTCGGCAACAACGAGCGCGTCGGGCTCGACTACAAGGATCTGCCGCGCGACCTGCGCGCGGGCGACGTGCTCCTGCTCAACGACGGCCTCATCGTGCTCGACGTGGTGCGCGTCATCGGCGAAGAGATTCACACGACGGTGAAGGTCGGCGGCGAGCTCTCGAACAACAAGGGCATTAACCGTCAGGGCGGCGGTCTCACCGCGCCCGCGCTGACCGAGAAAGACATGGAGGACATCAAGACGGCGATGTCGCTCGGCGCGGATTTCGTCGCGGTGTCGTTCCCGAAGAACGCGACCGACATGGAAATGGCGCGTCAGCTCGCGAACATCGCGGGCGCGCCGTACGGCATCAAGCCGAAGATGATCGCGAAGATCGAGCGCGCCGAAGCCATTCCGGCGCTGCAAGGCATTCTCGACGCATCGGACGGCATCATGGTCGCGCGCGGCGATCTCGCGGTCGAAGTCGGCAACGCGGCGGTTCCGGCGCTGCAAAAGCGCATGATCCGCATGGCGCGCGAGTCGAACAAGCTCGTGATCACCGCCACGCAGATGATGGAATCGATGATCCACGCGCCCGTGCCAACGCGCGCCGAAGTCTCCGACGTGGCGAACGCCGTGCTCGACGGCACCGACGCCGTGATGCTTTCCGCCGAAACCGCGGCCGGCAAGTATCCGGTGACGACGATCGAAACGATGGCCGCCATCTGTATCGAAGCGGAGAAGTCGGAAGAATCGCAGCTCGATCGCGATTTCCTCGACCGCACGTTCACGCGCATCGACCAGTCGATCGCGATGGGCGCGCTCTTCACGGCGTTCCATCTCGGCGCGAAGGCCGTCGTCGCGTTGACGGAATCCGGCTCGACCGCGCTGTGGATGTCGCGTCACTGGACGCACGTGCCGATCTTCGCGCTGACGCCGCGCGTGTCGAGCGAACGGACGATGTCCCTGTACCGCAACGTGACGCCGCTGCACGTGGACACCAACATGGACCGCGACACGGCGCTGAATCAGGCGCTGGAAGTGGTCGTGTCGAAGGGTTACGCGGCGCGCGGCGATATGGTCGTGCTGACGGTCGGCGAACCGATGGGCCAGGCAGGCGGCACGAACACGCTCAAGATCGTGCGCGTGGGCGATCACTTCTAAGCGTTTTTGAGAACGCTGCGCGGTCAAACGCCGCGCGATTTGTCGCAAGTCCGGAGCGAGCGCGGTCCCAGCAGCCGCGCTCGTTTCGTCAAGCGCGCAGGACGATGAAGCCGAAAACCGCCCGAGAGCGAGTTCGCGCGCTGAAGAATTCGTTTCACTTATGGAGTCTCACCACAATGCCTCTCGTATCAATGCGTCAACTGCTGGATCACGCTGCGGAAAACGGTTACGGTCTCCCGGCGTTCAACGTCAACAATCTGGAACAAGTGCAGGCGATCATGTCGGCGGCGAACGAAGTCAACGCGCCCGTCATCATGCAGGCGTCCGCTGGCGCGCGTAAGTACGCGGGCGAAGCGTTCCTGCGTCATCTGATCGAAGCGGCGGTCGAGTCGTATCCGCATATTCCGGTCGTGATGCATCAGGATCACGGTCAGTCGCCCGCGGTGTGCATGGCCGCGATCCGCTCGGGCTTCACCAGCGTCATGATGGACGGCTCGCTCGAAGCCGACGGCAAGACGGTCGCTTCCTACGAGTACAACGTCGCGGTGTCGAAGCAGGTCGTAGAGTTCTCGCATTCGATCGGCGTCACGGTCGAAGCCGAACTGGGCGTGCTCGGCTCGCTCGAAACGATGAAGGGCGACAAGGAAGACGGCCACGGCGCCGAAGGCACGATGACGCGCGAGCAGCTTCTGACCGACGTCGAGCAGGCCGCCGATTTCGTCAAGCAGACGCAATGCGATGCTTTGGCGATCGCGATCGGTACGTCGCACGGCGCGTACAAGTTCTCGAAGAAGCCGACGGGCGATATCCTCGCCATCGACCGCATCCGCGAAATTCACCAGCGCATTCCGAACACGCACCTCGTGATGCACGGTTCGTCGTCGGTACCGCAGGAATTGCTGGCCGAAATCCGCGAATTCGGCGGCGACATGAAGGAAACCTATGGCGTGCCGGTCGAGGAGATTCAGGAAGGCATCAAGCACGGCGTTCGCAAGGTGAACATCGACACCGATCTGCGCCTCGCGATCACCGGCGCGATCCGCCGCTATCTGTTCGAAAATCCGTCGAAGTTCGATCCGCGCGATTATCTGAAGCCCGCGCGCGAAGCGGCGAAGGAAATCTGCCGCCAGCGCTATATGCAGTTCGGCTGCGAGGGCATGGCCGGCAAGATCAAGCCGGTTTCGCTCGACAAGATCGCCGAAAAGTACAAGTCCGGCGCGCTGGCTCAGATCGTGAAATGAGACTGATCTGAATCAGCCGGGTTTTGTAAAGTAAAATCAACGGGTTCCGGGTTCGGAACCCGTTCGTCTTTCTCCTCGCCGCTTCCCACGTCGAAGCGGCGAATCACTTTTTTCCGGTACATGACGATGTCCACGCTATACGAATCCACGATCAAATCGCTGCCGCTGCTCGGCCGCGGCAAGGTCCGCGACAACTACGCCGTCGGCGACGACAAGCTCCTTATCGTGACGACCGACCGGCTTTCCGCATTCGACGTCGTCATGGGCGAGCCGATTCCGAACAAGGGCCGCGTGCTCAACACGATGGCCGATTTCTGGTTCGAGAAGCTCGGCCACATCGTGCCGAACCACAACACGGGCATCGATCCGGCGACGGTCGTCGCGGCGGACGAAACCGAGCAGGTGAAGGGCCGCGCGGTCGTCGTGAAGCGCCTGGAGCCGATTCTCGTCGAAGCCGTGGTGCGCGGTTATCTCGCGGGCAGCGGCTGGAAGGACTATCAGGCGACGGGCGCGGTGTGCGGCGTCGAACTGCCGCCGGGCCTGCAAAACGCGCAGAAACTGCCCGAGCCGATTTTCACGCCTGCGGCCAAGGCCGAAATGGGCCATCACGACGAAAACATCACCTACGATGAGATGGAACGCCGCATCGGCACGGAGCTTTCCGCGACGATCAAGCGCATTTCCATCCAGTTGTACAAGGAAGCGGCCGAGTACGCGGCGACGCGCGGCATCATCATCGCGGATACGAAGTTCGAGTTCGGCCTCGACAACAAGGGCGATCTCTATCTGATGGACGAAGTGCTGACCGCCGATTCGTCGCGCTTCTGGCCCGCCGATGGCTATCAGGTGGGCACGAATCCGCCGTCGTTCGACAAGCAGTTCGTGCGCGACTGGCTCGAAACGCAGCCGTGGAAGAAGGAACCGCCCGCGCCGAAGCTGCCCGACGACGTGATCGCGAAGACGTCGGAGAAGTATCAGGAAGCGCTCCAGCGTTTGACCGGCAAGACGCTCGACTGAGTAAGAAAGATGACGAACGAAGTACACAAGAACGAAGCGCCGCTCGTCGGCGTGTTGATGGGCTCCAGTTCCGACTGGGACGTGATGAAGCATGCCGTCGCGATGCTGCAGGAATTCGGCGTGCCGTACGAGGCACAGGTCGTCTCGGCGCACCGGATGCCGGACGAGATGTTCGCCTATGCGGAAAGCGCGCGCGAGCGCGGCCTGCGCGCGATCATCGCGGGCGCGGGCGGCGCGGCGCATCTGCCGGGCATGCTGGCCGCGAAAACCACGGTGCCGGTGCTCGGGGTGCCGGTGGCGAGCAAGTATCTGAAGGGCGTCGATTCGCTGCATTCGATCGTGCAGATGCCCAAGGGCGTGCCGGTCGCGACGTTCGCCATCGGCGAGGCGGGCGCGGCGAACGCGGCGCTCTTCGCGGTATCGATATTGAGCGTCACCGATGCGAAATTCGCCGATGCGCTCGCCGCTTTTCGCGTGAAGCAGAATCAGGCGGCGCGGGACATGACGCTGCCGCCGCTGTGATCCCACTTCGCAATCTGGCCCAACGATGAATCCACAAAACTCCCCGATCTCTCCCATCCTGCCGGGCGCATGGCTCGGCATGGTCGGCGGCGGCCAGCTCGGCCGCATGTTCTGCTTCGCCGCGCAATCGATGGGCTATCGCGTCGCCGTTCTCGATCCGGATGAGACGAGCCCCGCTGGCGCCGTCGCGGATCGCCATATCCGCGCCGCCTACGACGACCGCGCCGCGCTCACGGAACTCGGCCGACTGTGCGCGGCAGTATCGACGGAATTCGAGAACGTGCCGTCCGCCAGCCTCGAATTTCTCGCGTCGTGCACGTTCGTGAGCCCGGCGGCGAGTTGCGTGGCGATCGCGCAGGATCGCGTCGCGGAGAAACGCTTCATCGCGGAATCGGGCGTGCCGGTCGCGCCGCATGTCGTGATCGAATCGACGGAAGCGCTCGCCGCGCTGCCCGACGAGAAGATCGCGGCCGTGCTGCCGGGCATTCTCAAGACCGCGCGTCTCGGCTATGACGGCAAGGGGCAGGTCAGCGTGCGCAACGTCGCGGAATTGCGCAACGCGCATGCGTCGCTGTCGGGCGTGCCGTGCGTGCTGGAAAAGCGCATGCCGCTGAAGTACGAAGTGTCCGTGCTGATCGCGCGCGGCGGCGACGGCAAATCGGCCGTGTTTCCGCTCGCGCAGAACGTGCATGTGAACGGCATTCTCGCGAGGACGGTCGTGCCCGCGCCCGATGCGCCCGATGCGCTCGTCGCGCAGGCGCAGGACGCCGCGCTGACGATCGCCGCGAAGCTCGGTTACGTCGGCGTGCTGTGCGTCGAATTCTTCGTGCTGGAAGACGGCTCGCTCATCGCCAACGAAATGGCGCCGCGCCCGCACAATTCCGGCCACTACACCGTCGATGCCTGCGCCACGAGTCAATTCGAGCAGCAGGTGCGCGCGATGACCGGCATGCCGCTCGGCGACACGCGCCAGCATTCGCCGGCCGCGATGCTGAATCTGCTCGGCGATATCTGGTTCGATGGCGACAAGGCGCGTTCGCCCGCGTGGGCGGAAGTCGCCGCGATGCCGGCGGCGCGGCTGCATCTGTACGGCAAGGAAGAGGCGCGCCGGGGCCGCAAGATGGGCCACATCAACTTCACGGCGGCGACGCTCGAGGAAGCGCGCACGGCGGCGCGTGACTGCGCGCGCATGCTGCATATCCCGCTCGATTGAGTTTTTTCGTAGTAGAAGCAATGACCATCATCTATCCGAGCGCCGCGCAGATCGACGAAGCCGCGGCCCTGCTCGATGCCGGCGAACTCGTCGCGTTTCCGACCGAGACGGTCTACGGGCTTGGCGGCGACGCCGAGAATCCCGAGGCCATCGCGCGCATCTATGCGGCGAAAGGGCGGCCGGCGAGTCATCCGGTGATCGTGCATCTCGCGCCCGAGGCTGATCCGGGCTATTGGGTGCGCGAGTTGCCCGCCGATGCGCAGAAGCTCATCGATGCGTTCTGGCCCGGTCCTTTGACGCTGATTCTCAAGCGCGCCGCGCATATTCCGGCGGCGGTCAGCGGCGGACAGGATTCGGTGGGCGTGCGGTGCCCGTCGCATCCGGTGGCGCAGCAATTGTTGTCGGCGTTTCATCGGCGGCGAATGGGGACGGGCAAGCAGGGCGGCGTCGCGGGGCCGTCGGCGAACCGTTTCGGGCATGTGAGCCCGACGACCGCGCAGCACGTTCGCGACGAGTTCGGCGATGCCGTGCATGTGCTCGATGGCGGCGCGGCGGATGTCGGCATCGAATCGACGATTCTGGATTTGTCGCGGGGCTTTCCGGCGCTGCTGCGGCCGGGGCATGTGAGTCCGCGGCAGATCGCGGATGTCATCGGGATCGCGCCGAAGCTGCCGGATGGATCGGATGCGACCGCGCCGCGTGCTTCCGGGACGCTGAAGGCGCATTACGCGCCGCGCACGCCGCTTTTGCTGCTGCCGTTCGCTTCGATCGAGCCGTTGCTTCGTAATCGTGACGGGAAGATTGCGCTGGTGGCGCGGGCGTCGAGCGCGGGGGAATGGGCGCGGGCTGCCGATGTTCACTTCGTGGCGGCGCCTGAGGATCCGCAGACTTACGCGCGCGATCTTTATGGCTTGCTGCGGGCGCTGGATCGGGCCAATGTCGAGCGGATTCTGATCGAGAAGCTGCCGGAGACGGTGGAGTGGATTGCTGTCAACGATCGGCTTGGCAGGGCGGCGGCGGCGTTCGAGGCGGAAGAGTGATTACTGGACTTTGCGCCTGTTTGTGAAAGATGGGTTTGGGGGATTTTGCTTTCCGGTCAGGAAGTTATGATGCAGGGATTCCTCCGCGTGCGCGGAGATAGACCGTACTAGAACGTCAAACTGGACCGTATCGACGAATTCCTCCGCCCCGCGGAGCCTTTCTCACCGCAACAAAAAAACCGCTCGGGCGATCCCTCGCCCGAGCGGTTTTTCATCCTAAAACCCCAACCCTTACTTCCCCAACCCCGTCGCCGCAATCGTCTGCTCCGCGGCCTGCGCGTACAGCGCGTGCAGATGCGTCGTCGGATGCACGGTATCGGCGTACATGTACGTCTGATCCGCGCCCGCGACCGTCAATGTTTCCGGCGAGCAGAACAGCGACGTCGCGAAATCCTGCGGATTCGGCTCGCCGTACTTCTGCGCGGCCGCGGCCATCGCCTTCAGGTTGCACGCGGTGCCCGTATTCGACACCGTGAAGCCTAACTGCTGATAGTTCGCGGTGATCTGCGCCAGCTTCGGCGGCGTATCGAGGTAGATGACTTTCGACTTGATGTTGAGCGCCTGCAACGTCTGATCGAGCGCAGTATTGAACCCGATCGAAGCGCTCGAAAGACCGGCGCGCGTGACCGCGTCGCTCATCGTGCCCTGCGGCGTCGTGCCGATATCCGGCACGTTCGATACCAGCACATGCGTCGCGCCGTGCTGCAGGATCGTCGCGACGATTCCGCCGAGTTGCTTGGCCGCCGTGATGATCGCAGTGGATGCATCGGCCTGCGAGATCGCGCCGGCCTTAACCAACTGCAAGTTGTAAAGGACGTCGTTCGCGCCGCCATTCACGATGACGAGCTGATTCGCGTTGAAACTGCCGTGCGCCGCAAGGTAGTTCTGCACTTGCGTCGCGACCGGCACGGTCAACGCGCCCGCGTAGCTGTTCGGATCCGTGGCGTGACCGATGCCCATGGGATTCGTCACGCGCGCGCCGCCTTGCGCATAGCCGAGTCCCGACTGATTCGTCGGCGCAACCCCAAACCCCCCCGTCATCGCCGGCGTCAGCGTATCGCCGTAATACTGCGCGACGTTCTGCACCCACACCTGACCCGGATTCGTCGTGAACCGTCCGCCGCCGAAGTTCGCGGCCGCGACCGGCGCATACGTGCCGACATCGGAAAGGCTGTCGCCGAACGACACCACTTGCAGCTTCACGCCGCCCGCGGGCGTCGAATTGTTGTCATCGCCGCCGCCGCCGCACGCGGCGATCAGGGCGAAGGCCGCGCTGGCCGTCGCGACTTGGGCAAAGCGCACCAGTGCGGCGCGCGTCGAGCGTTGCTTCTTCATGACCTCGTCTCCCTTCTTACCTGTTTTCTAGTTCGATTACGGCGTCAGACCGTGTCGCGGTCTTCATGCCGCTAGCTGCGAGTTTAAGCGATGCCGCGCGCCATCCTGGCGCGCGCGCAGCTTACGGCCGAGCGCCGTGCCCGACAGCGTACACGCGGCGCGCGTCTTTCCGAACGCGACTTCGTAGAAGAAATCTTCGGTGTTTGCAGACGCCCGTGCCCGCTCAATCCGCCATGCCCGGCCGACGCGCGCCTTCGTAGACCCATTCGAGCAGCGCATCGTGCGCGGCGCGCGCGGCCTCGGCGCGCGGATCGTTGATGAAACTCACGACCACATAGCTCTCGCCGTTCGCCGCGCCGACATAGCCCGCGATCGCGCGCACGTCGCGCAGCGTGCCGGTCTTGATGTGCGCGTTGCCGAGCGCGCCCGCGTTCGTTAGACGGTTGCGCATGGTGCCGTCGACGCCCGCGATCGGCAGCGATTCGACGAACACCTGCGCGACCGGACTCGCGTTCGCGGCCATCAGCAGATCGGCGAGCGAGATCGCGGAAATATGCTCGTCGCGCGAAAGGCCGGAGCCGTTGTCGAGCACGAGACCGTTCATCGGCAGGGCGCTGCGTTTCAGGAACGCCTGGATCGCCGTCGCCGATTTCGCCGTCGTCGCGGGCGGCTTCAGTTGCGCCGCGCCGATCGTCAGGAACAGGTTGCGCGCCATCACGTTGTTGCTGAACTTGTTGATGTCGCGCACGACATCGGACAGCACCGGACTGCGATGCGTGCCGACGAGGCGCGCATTCGACGGCGTCGGGCCTTCGCGCGTCGTGCCTGCGAACGTGCCGCCCGCCTGCTTCCAGAGCGCGAGGAAACCGCCCGCGAAGAAGGTCGAATGATCGAGCGCCGCGACGTTGATCGTGCGCGAGCCGCAACGCAGCGGATAGTCGCCGACGAACGACGCCTGCACGAAGCCGCCCTGCGTCTGCGCGACGCTCGGCGACGCCGCCGAAAGCGAGCCGACGCACGCGCCGCGCGTCACGCGCAGTTCGTTGTCGATCTGAAGTTGCGCGAGTTGCGGCAATACGTCGATGGATACTTGTCCGTCGGCGTTGGGCGTCAGCGTGAAGGACAGCGATTTGAACGCGTAAAGCAGCGGATCGGGGCCGACGTTGTAGGGCGCGCTGTCGTCGTTGTCGAACGCGGGCAGATCGCGCGTCGACGCGTCGAAGTAGCGCTTGTCGAGCACGAGCGCGCCGTCGATGCCCGTGATGCCGTTCTTGCGAATCTGATCGACGAGATCGATCAGCTCTTCCGGCACGAGCTTCGGATCGCCCGTACCCTGAATGTACAGATTGCCGTGCAGCACGCCTTGCGCATCGAGCTGGCCGTCGGCGTACGCGGTCGTCTTCCAGCGATAGTCCGGGCCGAGCATCGAAAGGCCCGAGAAGGTCGTGACGAGCTTCATCGTCGATGCGGGCAGCATCGGCTCGTTCGCGTTCACCGAGACGAGCGGCAGCGGCGCGCCGACACGCTGCACGACGACGCTCATCGACGACAGCGGCACATGCGCGTGCGCGAGCGCCGTCATCACCGATGCGGGCAGCGGGCCGGCCGGCACGACCGCTTTCGCCGCGCGCTCGGCTTTCGCGCGCTTCGACTTCGCCCCGCCGATGGCCGCGCGCTGCGGCGCGTGACCTTGCGCATCGGCCTTCGAGCCGCCGCCGCGCGCATCGGCATCCGGCATATGGCCGAGGGTCGCGCAGGCGAACGCTGCGGCGAGAGCGTACGAAGACAGTCGGCGAGAGAAGGAGCGGGAAACGGGCGGCATGGACGAGCGTTGTTCTTGGCTGGATGACGAGCGGCGGCGCGTGGCCGGGCGGGGTCGCGCCGCGAGGAAGCGGCTATTGTAGACAAGCTGGCTTGCGGAAATCGTACGGGTAAAAAATCATCGCACGACGCGCTTCGGGTGCGGCATGCGGTTGTCCTCCGATGCTGGACGATCGGCGCCGTTAAGTCCCGTTTAAGCCCCGCGCGGATACAATGACTCGCGGCCCCCGGCTGCCCCACGTAACCATCAACAGACATGTGCCATGCGAATCCTGCTTGTCGAAGATGACCGGATGATCGCCGAAGGCGTGCGCCGTGCGCTGCGCGCGGACGGCTTCGCAGTCGACTGGGTCCAGGACGGCGAGGCCGCGCTCACGGCGGTCGCGGGCGAGTCCTACGATCTGATGCTGCTCGATCTCGGCCTGCCCAAGCGCGACGGCCTCGACGTATTGAAGACCCTGCGCGCGCGTTCGAACTCGCTGCCGGTGCTGATCGTGACGGCGCGCGACGCCATCGCGGATCGCGTCAAAGGACTCGACGCCGGCGCGGACGATTACCTCGTCAAACCTTTCGATCTCGACGAACTCGGCGCGCGCATGCGTGCGCTGATCCGCCGTCATGCGGGGCGCGGCGAATCGCTCGTTCGGCACGGTGAACTGACGCTCGATCCGGTCGGTCATCAGGTGACGCTCGCGGGCAATCCCGTGTCGCTGTCGGCACGCGAATTCGCGCTGCTCGAAGCGCTGATGGCGCGGCCCGGCGCAGTGCTGTCGAAGAGCCAGCTCGAAGAAAAGATCTACGGCTGGGGCGAGGAAATCGGCAGCAATACGGTCGAGGTCTACATCCATTCGCTGCGCAAGAAGCTCGGCGCCGATCTCATCCGCAACGTGCGCGGCCTCGGCTACATGGTCGCGAAGGACGCCTGATGCGGTCGATCCGCCGGCAATTGCTGATCTGGCTGCTTGCGCTCGTGATCGTCGGCGTGGGCTTCGCGGGCTGGCTCATTTACCGGCAGGCGCTCGCCGAAGCCAACGAACTCTTCGACTATCAGCTTCAGCAGATCGCGGCCGCGCTGCCGTCCGAGCCGTTTTCTTCGGTGCTCAGTTCGCGCAGCGAAAGCGACGAAGGCGTCGTCATCCAGATCTGGAATCGCAACGGCGCGCTGATGTACTTCTCGCATCCGCGCGTGCCGCTCGCGCCGCATGCCGAACTCGGCTTCTCCACGGAGATGACGCCGCGCGGCGAATGGCGCGTGTATAGCGCGATCGTCGGCGATAACGTCGTGCAGCTCGCGCAGCCGCTGTCGATCAGAAATCGCGTCGCGGCGGGCGTCGCGTGGCGCACGCTGTGGCCGCTCGTGCTGCTGCTGCCGCTGCTCGGGCTCGCGATCTGGGTGATCGTCGGGCTCGGGCTCGCGCCTTTGCAACGCGTCACGCGCGCGCTCGACACGCGTCATCCGGAAGCGCTCGATCCGCTGCCGGATCGGCCGCTGCCGCAGGAAGTGCGGCCGGTCGTGCGTGCGCTGAATGCGCTGCTGTCGCGCTTGTCGGCGGCGCTCGACACGCAAAAGGCCTTCGTCGCCGATGCCGCGCACGAGCTTCGGACGCCGCTCGCCGCGGTGCAGATTCAGGCGCAGCTCGTCGCGCGCGCGCAGGATGACGAAACGCGTCGCGAGGCGCTCAGGGATCTGCACGAAGGCATCGCGCGCGCGACGCGGCTTGCGGAGCAACTGCTGGCGCTCGCCCGCTCGGAACCGGATGGCAAGGCGGCGTTCGCATCGGTCGATCTCGCCGCGCTGCTCGAATCATGCGTGCGCGGCTCGGTGCTGGTGGCGCAGCAACGCGGCGTCGATCTCGGCATCGAGGAGAGCGAACCGGCGACCGTGAACGGCGATCCCGATTCGCTGCGCGTGATGTTCAACAATCTCATCGACAACGCGACGAAGTACACGCCTCGCGGCGGCCGCGTGGACGTGTGCCTTCGTCTCGCCGATGGCCGTCCCGTCGTCGAAATCTCCGATACCGGACCGGGCATTCCTCAAGAAGAGCGAGAAAGGGTGTTCGACCGGTTTTATCGCGTGGGCGAAGGGGCGAATCGCGCCCGCACGGATGTGTCCGGCAGCGGCCTCGGGCTCGCGATCGTGAAGCGGATCGCGCAGCAGCATGGCGCGACGGTGACGTTGGCGGAGTCGAGCGCGAGCGGTCTCAAGGTGGCCGTAACGTTCTGATGCGCGTGGCCGCCGCGCCGAAGCAAGCCGCTCTTTCTCCTCTTTTAAGAGCGGTTTAAGCGACGCCCCGTAACCTTGCTCCATCGATAAAGCGCGCTCCGTGAGAGCGCATCCCTCGTCAGGAGCACACACGATGAAAGCGAAGATTCTTACCCGCAGCGCCGTCGCGGCTGCCGTTGCCGTCGCCTTGTCGGCGGGTTACGTGGCGGGTCATAACAACGTTCCTGCACCGCAAGTCATCGCGCCCGCGCAAGCCGCCGCGATGATGCCCGCCGAAGCCGCGGCCAAGACGGGCATCCCCGATTTCTCCGGTCTCGTGGAAACGTATGGCCCGGCCGTCGTCAACATCAGCGCGAAGCACGTCGTCAAGCAGACGTCCGCGCGCAGCGGCCAGAATCAGTTGCCGATGGACCCCGACGATCCCTTCTATCAGTTCTTCAAGCGCTTCGGCGGCATGCCCGGCTTCGGCGGCGGCGATGGCGGCCCGCGCGCGGATCGTCCGAGCGAAGGCCTCGGCTCCGGCTTCATCGTCAGCAGCGACGGCTACATCCTCACCAACGCGCACGTAGTCGATAACGCGAACGTCGTCACCGTGAAGCTCACGGACAAGCGCGAATACCGCGCGAAGGTCATCGGCGCGGACAAGCAGTCGGACGTCGCCGTGCTGAAGATCGACGCGAAGAGCCTGCCGACGGTGAAGATCGGCGATCCGAACGGCAGCAAGGTCGGCCAGTGGGTCGTCGCGATCGGCTCGCCGTACGGGTTCGACAACACGGTGACGTCGGGCATCATCAGCGCGAAGTCGCGCGCGCTGCCCAACGAGAACTACACGCCGTTCATCCAGACCGACGTGCCGGTGAATCCGGGCAACTCCGGCGGGCCGCTTTTCAATCTGCAAGGCGAAGTGATCGGCATCAATTCGATGATCTATTCGCAGACGGGCGGCTTCCAGGGCCTTTCGTTCGCGATCCCGATCAATGAGGCGATCAAGGTCAAGGACGCGCTCATCAAGACGGGTCACGTCGATCGCGGCCGTCTCGGCGTGACGGTGCAGGGCATGAATCAGACGCTCGCGAATTCCTTCGGCATGAAGTCGCCGCAAGGCGCGCTCGTGAGCTCGGTCGAGCCGGGCGGGCCGGCCGCGAAGGCGGGTCTGCAACCGGGCGACGTCATCACGGCGCTCAACGGCGAGCCGGTCACGGATTCGACCTCGCTGCCGTCGCAGGTCGCGGGTCTCGCGCCGGGCACGTCCGCGAAGGTCACGGTGTGGCGCGACAAGAGCGCGAAGGATCTCAGCGTGACCATCGGCGCGTTGAAGGACACGAAGACCGCGAGCGCGAAGACCGGCGGCGGTGACGAATCGTCGGCGCAGGATGCGCGCCTCGGCGTCGCGGTGCGTCCGCTTACGCCGGAAGAAAGGCAGAACGATTCGCTCTCGCGCGGCCTGCTGGTGCAGCAGGCGGGCGGCGCGGCAGCGAACGCGGGCATTCAGCCGGGCGACGTGATTCTCGCCGTCAACGGCCAGCCGGTGACGTCCGTGCAACAGTTGAAGTCGATGGTTCAGCACGCGGGCGACAGCATCGCACTTTTGATCCAGCGCGACGACGCGCAGATCTTCGTGCCTGTCGATCTCGGCTGACGCAGCGCATCGGCGGCCGCGACGCGGGCACGAAGCATGCTCCCGGGTTCCCTGGTGCCCCATCGCGTGAAACCGACGCATCGGGCGTGACGCCGCCGGCGCTTTCGAGCGCGGCGGCATCGGAAAAAGGAGCTGAAAACATGACGAGCAGAACCACGGGCAGGCTGGCGGCCGCGCTTCTCGTTGCGGCGGCGAGCGCGAGCATGGCGGGCAGCGCCTGGGCGCAGCAGGCGAGCGGCGCCTCGGGCGGCACGGCGACCGATTTGTCGAGCGCCGGCAACACCAACGGCGGCGGCCTGCCGCAGATCGAGCAGCAAGGCGACGTTTCGTATACGTCGGGCGGCGTCGGCCTCGACGAGTCGCGCGCATTGTTGCGCGAACAGGCGCACTGGCCGCTATCGCTGCGCTTCACGGGTCCGACTTCCGATTACCTTTCGGGCGTGCATGTGCGCGTCGTCGGCGGCAAGGGCGGCGAGGTGCTGTCCACGGAATCGATGGGACCGTACATGCTCGTCAAGCTGCCGCCCGGCAACTATACGGTCTACGCGAAGTACAAGGATCAGGAGAAAAAGCAGGCCGTGACGGTCGCGGGGCCGGGCAAGGCCAAGGCGGCATTCCACTGGAACATTCAGTAAGCGCGGGCGTCGAAAGGGAAACGCCCGGGCCGTCGAAAGCGCTCACGCAGGATCGGAAGTTTGTCTCATAATTAAGCCACGGGTGTCTCGATGACTCGTGGCTTTTTCTTTGGAAGCCGGTTCTTACGCGGAGGGGCAGCACGATGGGCACGGAACTGAACGTCGGGCACGAAACGGCGCATCACATCGAGATCACGCTGAACGGCCGGCGCTGCCGCGTGATCCATCAGGGCGTGACCTACGCCGATACGCACGCATCCCTCACGCTCGTCGAGCAGGGCGCGGAGAAAGTGCACTACTTCCCGCGCGCCGACGTGAACATGGCGCGCCTCGAACGCTCGATTCACACCACGCACTGCCCGACGAAGGGCCAGGCGACGCACTATCATCTGCTGACCGAAGACGGCCCGGTCGAGAACGCCGCGTGGAGCTACGAAGCGCCGCTCGACGCCGCCGCGAAAATCAAGGGCTATCTCGCGTTCTACGGTTCGCGCGTCGATCGCATCGACGAGACTTCCTAGGCGCGCATCCGAACAGACACCTTACATCCGCTCCGCCATAACGAACGCATGCGATCCTTGTCCCGGAGGCTCGAATGGAAGTCACCGATGCGCTGTGCGTTCCGCTCGATTGCGCGCACGTCCGCGAGGCGCTCTCCGATCTCGCGTTGCTGCGCGCGAGCCTCGACAATTGCGAATCGTTTACGCGCACGCCCAACGGCGAGTATGTCCTCACGCTGATCGTGCCGCTCGGCGCGCTGCGGGCGCGCTACGAAATTCGCGCGCACGCCGCCGGGCGCACGCGACAGGCGGCGCATGAAGAAGGCGAAAGCGACGCGTCGCACGACGGCGCGTACGCGCGCACGCTGAGCTTCAAGGCGCGCGGCGAAGGCGTCGGCTCATTGCGCGGGCAGATCGCGGTCGCGCTCAATCCCGATGACGACGGCGCCGCGACGTGGATCGAATACACCGTCTGGGCGACGGTCTCGGGACCGCTCGCCGGCTTGCCCGCGCGTCAGATCGAAAACGCGCTTCGTGAAGGCGCCGACGATTTCTTCGCCGAGTTCTGCGAAGTGGTGCGTGCGAAGCACGGCTTGCCGTCGATGCGCGCGGCAGGCGCAAGCGCCGAGCGCCGGCATGTGTTCTTGCGGCCGGGCGCGATGTCGGCGGCGTTCTCGCGTCGCTCGGGCGCGATGCGCGGGCATTCCGCCGACGCCCACGCGAGCGGCGTGCTGCGGCATCGGCTGCACGGACACGGATTCGTGCACAACGACCGCGATCATTCCCACGATCCGCATCCGCTCGGCCTGCCGATATGGGCGTGGGCGGCGATGCTCGTGTGCATCGCGCTGTTCGCGTATTTCGCGCAGCGCATCGGTTCGCAATAGACGGCGCGAATCAGGCGCTCGCGGGCATCAGCAGCGACGGGCTGCAGCGCAATGCGTCGAAGCATGCGTCGATGAGCGCTTCGGCGTCGCGTTCCGGATGAACGATGTCGGGCAGCATCAGCGAATCGTGCAGGATGCCCGTGAAGAGACAGTGGAGCATGGTCATCGCGCGGCGCGTGTCGAGCGTCGCCGGAAGCTGCTTCTTTTCGACGGCGTTGCGCAGCGCGCGCTCGATGCGCTCCATGCCGTCGCGCATGTTGTTCTGATGCCGCTCGCGCACCGGCCCCATTTCCTCGACGAATTCGCATTTCATGAAGAGGATGTCGAAGACGCGGCGCCGCTGCTCGTCGGTCGTGATGTTGCGCATGCACCAGACGAAGAGTTCATGCAAACGCGCGAGCGGGTCTTCCTCCTTGCCGTCCAGCGTGGATTCCACGAGTTCGTCGAGCGGCAAAAGGCTGCGGTCGAACATCGCGTTGAAGAGATCGCCCTTGTTGGCGAAATGCCAGTAGATCGCGCCGCGCGTGACGCCCGCCGCCTGCGCGATG
Organism: Caballeronia sp. NCF2; assembly: GCF_023631205.1. Classification (NCBI taxonomy): domain Bacteria; kingdom Pseudomonadati; phylum Pseudomonadota; class Betaproteobacteria; order Burkholderiales; family Burkholderiaceae; genus Caballeronia; species Caballeronia sp. NCF2. The sequence goes on from NZ_JALQDN010000002.1 coordinate 172,202, forward strand.
TCCGCGAGCGTCGTGCGCGATACCCCTTTTTCGTAGAAGACGCGCTCGGCCGCGTCGAGTACGCGGTTGCGCGTCAACTGCGCTTCTTCCTTGGTTCGTCTGACCATATCCTGCGGCCGGTGGCCGTCTGCTCCTGCTACTGCCGTTTGTAAGCCGCTCTGTGGACGACTCTGTCGAAGGTTCGTCGAACGTAATCGATTCCCCGGAGCGGTTTCTTCTCATCGCCAATGGGGAGAAACACGTACGGTTTTTTACATTCATTCGTGAATGTATATACAATACCACCCGTTTACGAATATTCACAAATTCATCCGGCGGGCGGATTTCGCATAAGCTTGCGTTTCCATTGCCCGTTCTGGCCGTCCTGTGGCCACGGGCGACGCCTCCGAGCGTCGCGCACGGGTATGAGGCGTCACGCGCAGGCTGGCGTCGCCGCTCACTCGCCGGACAAGTTGGTGTATTCACAGCGTCCCGAAGGACGCTCGTGCGCGGCGTTGCCCGGGGAAGGCCGCCGCGTGCCCAAACTTCACTCTCAGTCTTAGACAGAGGTCGCTCCATGCGCGTCGAACGGGTTCCACTCCGCTTAATCACCGCCGCGACGGCTGCCGTGTTCCTGGCAGCGTGCGGGCAAAAACAATCAGCGCCTCCGCCGCAAACGCCCGAAGTGGGTATCGTCACCGTGCAGCCGACGAGCGTGCCGGTCATCGTCGATTTGCCGGGCCGCACCAACGCCTATCTGGTCGCGCAAGTGCGCGCACGGGTCGATGGCATCGTGCTGCGCCGCGAGTTCACTGAAGGCTCCGAGGTCAAGGCCGGTCAGCGTCTCTACAAGATCGATCCGGCGCCGTACATCGCCGCGCTGAACAACGCCAAGGCGACGCTCGCGAAGGCGCAGGCGAACGTCGCGTCGCAGAATGCGCTCGTCGCGCGCTACAAGATCCTCGTCGCGGCCAATGCCGTGTCGAAGCAGGATTACGACAACGCCGTCGCGGCGCAAGGCCAGGCCGTCGCGGATGTCGCCGCGGGCAAAGCATCGGTCGATACCGCGCAGATCAACTTGGGCTACACCGACGTCGTCTCGCCGATCACCGGCCGCACCGGTCTCTCGCAGGTCACGCCGGGCGCCTACGTTCAGGCGAGCGCCGCGACGCTGCTCACGACCGTGCAGCAGCTCGATCCGATCTACGTCGATCTGACGCAATCGAGCGTCGAAGGCTTGCGCCTGCGCCGTCAGATTCAGGAAGGCCGTCTGCAGACCGAAGGCATCCACGCCGCGAAGGTCACGCTCCAGCTCGAAGACGGCCGCACGTACACCGAGCAGGGCAAGCTGCAGTTCTCCGACGTGAGCGTCGACCAGAGCACCGGTTCGGTGACGGTGCGCGCGATCTTCCAGAACAAGGACCGCGTGCTTCTGCCGGGCATGTTCGTGCGCGCGCGGATTCAGGAAGGCACGAACGACCACGCGCTCGTCGTGCCGCAGATCGGCGTCACGCATGACCAGAAGGGCACGCCGACCGCGCTCGTCGTCAACAAGGACAACAAGGTGGAACTGCGCCAGCTCGTCACGGGCAGCACGTTCGGCAACAACTGGGTGGTCGACAGCGGCCTGAACCCGGGCGACCGCGTGATCGTGAACGGCGTGGAGAAGGCGAAGCCCGGCATGCAGGTGAAGCCGGTCGACGCGAAATTCCCGTATCCCGTAGCCGGCGCATCGGATGCGCAGGCGGCATCGGCGCCGGCCGGTGCCAGCGGCGCGAGCGCTGCCAGCGGTCCGCAAGCCGCATCGGCCGCCTCCGCTGCATCGGGCGCGCAATAAAAGGGAGCCTGTTACATGGCAAAGTTTTTTATCGATCGACCGATCTTCGCGTGGGTGATCGCGATCATCCTGATGCTGGCGGGGATGGCGTCGATCTTCACGCTGCCGGTCGCGCAGTATCCGACGATCGCGCCGCCTGCGATCCAGATCAGCGCGACGTATCCGGGCGCATCCGCGAGCACCGTCGAAAACACGGTGACGCAGGTGATCGAGCAGCAGATGACCGGCCTCGACCACTTGCTGTACCTGTCGTCGACGTCCGATGACTCGGGCACGGCCACCGTCACGCTGACGTTCGCGGCGGGCACGAACCCGGACATCGCGCAGGTGCAGGTGCAGAACAAGCTGCAGCTCGCGACGCCGCTGCTTCCGCAAGTCGTGCAGCAGTTGGGCACGAAGGTCACGAAGTCGAGTTCGAGCTTCCTGCTCGTGCTCGCGTTCGTGTCCGAAGACGGCAGCATGAGCAAGTACGACCTCGCGAACTACGTGGCGTCGAACGTGGCGGATCCGCTCTCGCGTATCGACGGCGTCGGTACGACGACGCTGTTCGGCTCGCAGTACGCGATGCGCGTCTGGCTCGATGCGACCAAGCTCACGAACTTCGCGCTCACGCCTGTCGACGTGAAGAACGCGATCACGAACCAGAACGTGCAGGTGGCGGCGGGTGCGCTCGGCGGCACGCCGGCGGTGCCGGGGCAGATGCTCCAGGCGACCATCACGGAAGCGACGCTGCTGCGCACGCCCGAGCAGTTCGGCAACATCCTGCTGAAAGTGAATCAGGACGGCTCGCGCGTGTTGCTGAAGGATGTCGCGCGGATCGAGCTCGGCGGCGAAAACTACAACTTCGATACGAAGTACAACGGACAGCCGACGGCCGGCTTCGGTATCCAGCTCGCGACGGGCGCGAACGCGCTCCAGACCGCGAAACTGGTCCGCCAGAAGATCGACGATCTGTCGAAATACTTCCCGCATGGACTGGTGGTGAAGTATCCGTATGACACGACGCCGTTCGTGCGACTGTCGATCGAGGAAGTGGTCAAGACGCTGATCGAAGGCATCGTGCTCGTGTTCCTCGTGATGTATCTGTTCCTGCAGAACCTGCGGGCGACGATCATCCCGACGATCGCGGTGCCGGTCGTTCTGCTCGGCACGTTCGCGATCATGTCGGCGGTGGGCTTCTCGATCAACGTGCTGTCGATGTTCGGCCTCGTGCTCGCGATCGGCCTGCTCGTCGACGATGCGATCGTGGTCGTGGAGAACGTCGAGCGGGTGATGTCGGAGGAGCATTTACCGCCGCGCGAAGCGACCCGCAAGGCGATGGGGCAGATCACCGGCGCGCTGGTCGGCGTGGCGCTCGTGCTGTCGGCGGTGTTCGTGCCGGTGGCCTTCTCCGGCGGCTCGGTCGGCGCGATCTACCGTCAGTTCTCGCTGACGATCGTCGCGGCGATGGTGCTGTCCGTCATGGTCGCGCTGATTCTCACGCCGGCGCTGTGCGCGACGATCCTGAAGCCGCATCCGGAAGGGCACGAGCCCGAGAAGAAGGGCTTCTTCGGCTGGTTCAACCGCACGTTCAACAAGAGTCAGGAGAAGTATCACAGCGGCGTGCAGCACGTCATTCGCCGCTCGGGACGCTGGCTCATCATCTATATCGTCGTGATCGTCGCGGTGGGCATGCTGTTCCTGCGTCTGCCGAAGTCGTTCCTGCCCGATGAAGACCAGGGCACGATGTTCGTGCTCGTGAACGCGCCGTCCGGCTCCACGCAGGAGTACACCGCGCACGTTCTGAAGGACGTGCAGGACTATCTGCTGAAGGACGAGAAATCGATCGTCGAATCGGTCTTCACGGTGAACGGCTTCTCGTTCGCGGGCCGCGGCCAGAACTCCGGCCTCGTGTTCGTGCGGATGAAGGACTACGCGGAACGTCAGCACAGCGACCAGAAGGTGCAGGCGCTCGTCGGACGCATGTTCATGCACTTCGCGCCTTACAAGGACGCGATGATCTTCCCGGTCAATCCGCCTTCGATTCCGGAACTCGGCACGGCGGCGGGCTTCGACTTCGAGCTGCAGGATCGCGGCGGCCTCGGCCACGCGAAGCTGATGGAAGCGCGCAACATGCTGCTCGGCATGGCCGCGAAGGATCCGACGCTCGCACAGGTGCGTCCGAACGGCCTGAACGACACCCCGCAGTTCAAGGTGAATGTCGATCGCGAGAAGGCGAGCGCGCTCGGCATCGCCGTATCGGACATCGATCAGACATTCTCGATCGCGTGGGCGTCGCAGTACGTGAACAACTTCCTCGACGTCGACAACCGGATCAAGAAAGTCTACGTGCAGGGCGATGGTCCGTTCCGCATGAACCCGGACGACCTGAACAAGTGGTACGTGCGCAATGGCGCCGGAACGATGGTGCCGTTCGGCGCCTTCGCGACGGGCAACTGGACCTACGGTTCGCCGAAGCTCGAACGCTACAACGGCATCTCGGCGGTGGAAATCCAGGGCGCGGCGGCGGCGGGCAAGTCGACCGGCCAGGCGATGACCGCGATGGAAGCGATCGCGGCGAAGCTGCCGGCGGGCATCGGCTACGAATGGACGGGCCTTTCCTATCAGGAACGCCAGTCGGGTTCGCAGGCGCCGATTCTCTACGGCATCTCGATCCTCGTCGTGTTCCTGTGTCTCGCGGCGCTGTATGAAAGCTGGTCGATTCCGTTCTCGGTCATCATGGTCGTGCCGCTCGGCGTGCTCGGCGCGCTGCTCGCGGCGACGCTGCGCGGTCTGGAAAACGACGTGTTCTTCCAGGTCGGCCTGTTGACGACGGTGGGTCTGTCGGCGAAGAACGCGATTCTGATCGTGGAATTCGCGCGCGAGTTGCGGATGCAGGGCATGTCGACGGTCGAAGCGGCGATGGAAGCGGCGCGCCTGCGGTTGCGCCCGATCCTGATGACCTCGCTCGCGTTCATTCTCGGCGTGATGCCGCTCGCGATCAGTAACGGCGCGGGCTCGGCGAGCCAGCACGCGATCGGCACCGGCGTGATCGGCGGCATGTTGACCGCGACCTTCCTCGCCATCTTCATGATTCCGATGTTCTTCGTCGTTATCAGCAAGTTCAGCAAGAGCAAGGACGTGCCGGCGCCGGGTTCGTCGGGCGACATCGAAGGCACGAACGGTAAGGAAGGACACTGAGATGCTTAAACATTCCTTGATCGCGGCCGCCGTGGCGGTATTCGCCGCGGGCTGCACGCTCCAGCCGAAGTACGAGCGTCCGCCCGAGCCCGTCACGCAGACGTTTCCGGAAGGCGGCGTGTACGCGCACCAGCCGGATGCGAGTTCGAGCGCGAGCAACGGCCGCACGGCGAACGGCCAGAGCGCGCCGGACATCGGCTGGCGCGATTTCTTCGCCGATGCGCGCCTGCAGAAGATCGTCGAGCTCGCGCTGAAGAACAATCGCGACCTGCGCGTCTCGGTGCTCAACGTCGATGCGGCGCGCGCGCAGTATCAGATCACGCGCGCGGGTCTGTTCCCGACGCTCGATGCGGCCGCGTCGCAGACGAAGCAGCGCACGCCGAAGAATCTGTCGTTCTTCGGTAACACGATCTCGAACGAGTATTCGGTCGGCCTGAATGCGTCGTGGGAAATCGACTTCTTCGGGCGCATCCGCAGCCTGAAGGATCAGGCGCTCGCGCAATATCTGTCGACGGCGGAATCGCGCAAGGCGGCGGAGATCTCGCTGGTGTCGTCGGTGGCGGACCAGTATCTGACGATGCTCGCCTACGACGATCAACTCGTCGTCACGCAGAACACGCTCAAGACGGCGCAGGAGTCGTTCCGCATCACCAAGCTGCAATACGAGAACGGCACCGGCACCGAACTCGATCTGCGTCAGTCCGAAGGCGTGGTCGAGGAAGCGCAGGCGAATCTGCAGACGCAGTCGCGTTTGCGCGCGCAGGCGGAAAACGCGCTCGTGCTGCTCGTCGGGGAGCCGTTGCCTGCGGATTTGCCGGCCGGCATGCCGCTCGATACGCAGAATCTGCTCTCCGACATTCCCGCGGGTCTGCCGTCCGATCTGCTGACGCGCCGTCCCGATATCGCGGCGGCGGAGCAGTCGCTGCTCGCGGCCAACGCGAATATCGGCGCGGCGCGCGCGGCGTTCTTTCCGCGCGTCTCGCTGACGGGCAGCTTCGGCACGCTGTCGCCGACGCTCGGCGGCCTGTTCAAGCCGGGGTCGGCTGCGTGGTCGTTCGCGCCGCAGATCACGGTGCCGATCTTCGAGGGCGGCCAGAACAAGGCCAATCTCGATCTGGCGAACGTGCAGAAGCGCATCGAGATCGCCAACTACGAGAAGGCGATCCAGACCGCGTTCCGCGAAGTCGCGGACGGCCTCGCCGCGCGCGGCACCTTCGACGAGCAGATCAAGGCGCTCGAGCGCTTCGTCAATTCGCAGAGCCGGCGTCTGGAGCTGTCGGACCTGCGCTATCGCAATGGCGTGGACAGCTATCTGTCGGTGCTGACCGCGCAGACGGCGCTTTACGAAGCGCAGCAGCTGCTCATCACGGCGCGGCTGAATCGACTGACGAACCTCGTCGATCTGTATCAGTTCATGGGCGGCGGATGGATCGAGCGTTCCGGCGACGCGCCGCGTCCCGCCGATGCGCCCGTCGACTACGGCTCGCAAGGCGCGCCGCAAGCAGCCTCGGCGTCCGCGGCGAGCTGATTCGCCTAAAACCGTCGCACTCGAAGCCCGGCCGCGCGCCGGGCTTTTTTTCGCGCTTTCGAACTTGTTCCACATCGTTTTGCATCGATGTCTGTGTGATGCAACAGACTTGGCACATTGTTTCAGTTGCCATCAAAGATCCACACATCTGCCTACTCTTTAGTCTTCCTCACTGCGCGCGATAACTATAATCGGCTGCTTGCCGCAGTCGTGACGGCGCGATCCGTTCCATCGATCGTTCGAAAAAGTCGTTGACGAAGCTCGCCGCGAGCGTCGCATACATTCAGTTATCCCAAAAATATGGCCGCATTTCTTCCGAAAGCGGCCAGCCCCATCCAAGGCGCGCGGGCCGCACGAATGCCCCGGTCGCCGCGGTCAGCGACTTTCGCATCGCACGACAGCACATTGCGCGCGGCTCGCGGTCAACGCGAAGACGCGCGCCTTTCATTGTCAGTAACCTCAGAGGTCTCGCGTTCCATGCGTCTCATACGGATTCCATACCGCCTCATCGGTGTCACGACGGCCGCCTTGCTGGCAGCCGGTTGCGGAGAGAAGCATCCCGCGATGGCGCCGCACACGCCGGAAGTCGGCGTTGTCATCGTCGAGCCGGCCGCTGTGCCGGTCACGACAGAACTCTCGGGCCGCACGAGCGCCTTTCTCGATGCCCAGGTGCGTGCGCGCGTCGATGGCATCGTGCTGCGCCGCGAATTCACGGAAGGCAGCCTCGTCAAGGCCGGGCAACGCCTTTACAAGATCGATCCGGCGCCGTATATCGCGCAACTGAACAACGCGAAGGCGTCGTTCGCGAAGGCCCATGCGAATCTCGTCTCGACCGCGGCGCAGGCCGAGCGCTACAAGGTGCTCGTCGCGTCGAACGCGGTCAGCAAGCAGGACTACGACAACGCCGTGGCGGCGCAAGGCCAGGCCGAAGCCGATGTCGCGTCGGCCAAAGCCGCGATCGACACCGCGCAGATCAAGCTTGGCTATACCGACGTCACGTCGCCGGTCTCGGGTCAGGCCGGCATTTCCCAGGTCACGCCGGGCGCATACGTGCAGGCGGCGCAGGCGACGCTGATGGTCACCGTCCAGCAGCTCGACCCGATGTACGTCGATCTCACGCAATCGAGTCTCGACGGTCTCAAGCTGCGCCGTCAGATTCAGGAAGGGCGTCTTTCGACCAACGGCCCGAACGCGGCGAAGGTCACGCTGATTCTCGAAGACGGCCGTGAGTATCCGGAGCAGGGCAAGCTGCAATTCAGCGATGTGAGCGTCGATCCGTCGACCGGATCGGTGACGCTGCGCGCGATCTTCATGAACAAGGACCGGGTGCTGCTGCCGGGCATGTTCGTGCGCGCGCGCATCGAGCAAGGCGTGAATCCGAAGGCGCTCGTCGTGCCGGTGCAGGGCATCACGCACGATCAGAAAGGCACCGCGCTCGCGATGGTCGTCGGCAAGGACAACAAGGTCGCGATGCGCCCGCTCGTCACCTCCGGCACGCTCGGCCAGAGCTGGATCGTCGACAGCGGTCTGAACGCGGGCGATCGCGTGATCGTCGAGGGCATCGATCACGTGCGTCCGGGCATGGAAGTGAAGGCCGTGCCCGCGCGTCAGCCCGAAGCGAAAGCCGACGCTAAAGCCGAAGCGAAAGCCGACGCAACGGCCGCCTCCGGCGCGTAAGGACGGGAGACACGTCCATGGCCAAGTTCTTTATCGATCGCCCGATTTTCGCGTGGGTGATCGCCATCATTCTGATGCTCGCGGGTCTCGCGTCGGTGACGACGCTGCCCGTCGCGCAATATCCGACCATCGCGCCGCCCGCGATCCAGATTTCCGCGAACTATCCGGGCGCATCCGCTCAGACCGTCGAAAACACCGTCACGCAGGTGATCGAGCAGCAGATGAGCGGTCTCGACCATCTGCTGTATCTGTCCTCGACCTCCGATGACAGCGGCACCGCCACCGTCACGCTGACGTTCGCGGCCGGCACCAATGCCGACATCGCGCAGGTTCAGGTGCAGAACAAGCTGCAATTGGCCACGCCCAATCTGCCGGCCGTCGTGCAGCAGCTCGGCATCAGCGTGACCAAGTCGAGCAGCAGCTTCCTGCTCGTGCTGGCGTTCGTGTCCGAAGACGGCAGCATGAGCCGCGAAGACCTCGCGAACTACGTGGCGTCGCACGTGCAGGATCCGATCAGCCGGCTGAACGGCGTCGGCACCGTCACGCTCTTCGGCTCGCAGTACGCGATGCGAATTTGGCTCGATCCGAACAAGCTGACCAAATTCAGCCTGACGCCGGTCGACGTGCAGAACGCGCTGACTTCGCAGAACGTGCAGGTCGCGGGCGGCCAGCTCGGCGGCGTGCCCGCGGTGCCGGGTCAGTCGATGCAGGCGACCATCACCGAAGCGACGCTGCTGCGCACACCGGAGCAGTTCGGCAACGTGCTGCTGAAGGTGAATCAGGACGGCTCGCAGGTGCGTATCCGCGACGTGGCGCGCGTCGGTCTCGGCGGCGAGAACTACAACTTCGAGACGCAGTACAACGGCCGTCCGGCTGCCGGATTCGGCATTCAGCTCGCGACCGGCGCGAACGCGCTCGCCACCGCGAATCTGGTGCGCGCGAAAGTCGACGAGCTCGCGAAGTTCTTCCCGCACGGTCTCGTCGTGAAGTATCCGTACGACACCACGCCGTTCGTGAAGCAGTCGATCGCCGACGTCGTCAAGACGCTCATCGAGGCCATCGTGCTGGTGTTCCTCGTGATGTACCTGTTCCTGCAGAACCTGCGCGCGACGCTCATTCCGACCATCGCCGTGCCGGTCGTGCTGCTCGGCACCTTCGCGATCATGGCGGCGGCGGGCTTCTCCATCAACACGCTGTCGATGTTCGGGCTCGTGCTCGCCATCGGCTTGCTGGTGGACGACGCGATCGTGGTCGTCGAAAACGTCGAGCGCGTGATGACCGAAGAGGGACTGTCGCCGAAGGAAGCCACGAAGAAGGCGATGAGTCAGATCACCGGCGCGCTCGTCGGCGTGGCGCTCGTGCTCGCGGCGGTGTTCGTGCCGGTGGCGTTCACGGGCGGCTCGGTCGGCGCGATCTATCGCCAGTTCTCGCTGACGATCGTCTCGGCGATGGGTCTCTCGGTGCTCACCGCGATGGTGCTCACCCCTGCGCTGTGCGCAACGATGCTCAAGCCGCACCCGGAAGGCCACACGGAAAAGACGACCGGCTTCTTCGGCTGGTTCAACCGCACGTTCGCGAAGAGCCAGGCGAAGTATCACGGCGGCGTGGCGCATGTCATCAGGCGTTCGGGGCGCTGGCTCGTCATCTATGTGGTGATCATCGTGGCGGTCGGCATGTTGTTCGCGCGTTTGCCGAAGGCGTTCCTGCCCGATGAAGACCAGGGCACGATGTTCGTGCTGGTGGCGACGCCCGCCGGCTCCACGCAGGAGATGACGCAGCGCGCGCTGGACGATGTCGCGGGCCATCTGCTGAAGAAGGAAAGCGCGCTCGTCGAGTCGGTGTTCACCGTGAACGGTTACAGCTTTGCCGGTCATGGCCAGAACTCGGGTCTCATCTTCGTGCGGCTGAAGGACTTCGCCCAGCGCACGAGCGCCAACCAGAAGGTGCAAGCGCTGGTGGGCCGCACGTACGGCGCGTTCGCGGGCTACAAGAACGCGCTCGTGTTTCCGGTGAATCCGCCGTCGATTCCGGAACTGGGCACGGCGTCGGGCTTCGACTTCGAACTTCAGGATCGCGCCGGTCTCGGCCACGAAAAGCTGATGCAGGCGCGCGCGATGCTCCTCGGCATGGCCGCGAAGGACGAGACGCTCGCGCAGGTCCGGCCGAACGGCCTGAACGACGCGCCGCAGTTCAAGGTGAACATCGACCGTCAGAAGGCGCTGGCGCAGGGCGTCGATCCGTCGAGCATCGACCAGACGTTCTCGATCGCGTGGGCGTCGAAGTACGTGAACAACTTCCTCGATACGGACAGCCGCATCAAGAAGGTGTACATGCAGAGCGATGCGCCGTTCCGCATGTCGCCGGAGAACATCAACAGCTGGTACGTACGCAACGCGTCGGGCTCGATGGTGCCGTTCTCGTCGTTCGCGACGACCGAATGGAGCTACGGCTCGCCCAAGCTCGAACGCTACAACGGCCTGTCGTCGATCGAAATCCAGGGTGTCGCGAAGCCGGGCAAATCCACCGGCGAGGCGATGGCCGCGATGGAAGCGCTCGCGGCGAAGCTGCCCGCGGGCATCGGCTACGAATGGACGGGGCTGTCGTATCAGCAGATCCAGTCCGGCTCGCAGGCGCCGATTCTTTACGGCATCTCGATCCTCGTCGTGTTCCTGTGTCTCGCGGCGCTGTACGAGAGCTGGTCGATTCCTTTCTCCGTGATCATGGTCGTGCCGCTCGGCGTGGTCGGCGCACTGCTCGCCGTGTCGCTGCGCGGACTGGAGAACGACGTGTTCTTCCAGGTCGGCTTGCTCACGACAGTGGGCTTGTCGGCGAAGAACGCGATTCTGATCGTCGAGTTCGCCCGCGATCTGCAGCTCTCGCAAAAGATGGGGCCGATCGAAGCGGCGCTCGAAGCGGCGCGCCTGCGCCTGCGTCCGATTCTCATGACATCGCTCGCGTTCATTCTCGGCACGATGCCGCTCGCGATCAGCAACGGCGCGGGCTCGGGCAGCCAGCACGCGATCGGCACGGGCGTGATCGGCGGCATGGTGACCGCGACTTTCCTCGCCATTTTCATGGTGCCGATGTTCTTCGTCGTGGTGCGCTCGCGTTTCGGCGGCGACAAGGAGGACACGGATGCCGCGCTCGCGCGTTACGAAGCGCAGCGGCGCGCGCAACAGGGCAACGAAGGACACTGACATGCGTAGACTTTCCTTGATTGCAATGGCCGTCGCCGTACTGGCGACCGGCTGCACGATGGCGCCGAAGTACGAACGCCCCGCCGCGCCGGTGTCGGCGAATTTTCCGGCGCAGGGCGTCTACGCGACGCAGCCGGTCGCGACGCCGGACGGCGCACGCAGCGCGAACGGCGTGGCCGCGGCCGATATCGGCTGGCGCGATTTCTTCGTCGATGCGCGTTTGCAGCGGCTCATCGACATCGCGTTGAAGAACAACCGTGACTTGCGCGTCGCGATGCTCAACGTGCAGGCCGCGCAGGCGCAGTATCAGGTCGTCACGACGCTTCTGCTTCCGTCCATCACCGCCGTGGGCGCGCAGTCGAAAACGCGCAAGCCCGACAATCTGTCGTTCTTGAATCAGACCATCTCGAATACCTACACGGTGGGCCTGAATGCGTCGTGGGAGATCGACCTGTTCGGTCGGGTGCAGAGCATGCGGAATCAGGCGCTCGCGAAATATTTCGCGACTGCCTATGCGCGCAAGGCTGCGGAGATTTCGCTCGTCTCGCAAGTGGCGGCGCAGTACCTTCAGGTCTTGCAGACGGACGACCTGCTGAAGGTGACGCATCAGACGCTGGCCAGCGCGAGCGAATCGTACCGGATCGTCAAGCTGCAATTCGACAACGGCGCCGCGTCGGAGCTGGACGTGAGCCAGGCGCAAACGGTGATGGAAGGCGCGGCGGCGAATCTGCAGGCGCAGGAGCGCGCGCGGGCGCAGGCCGTCAATGCGCTCGTGTTGCTGCTCGGCGAGCCGGTGCCCGACGATCTGCCGGGCGGCATGCCGCTCGACGGTCAAGACCTGCTCGCGGACATTCCTGCGGGTCTGCCGTCGGATTTGCTGCTGCGGCGGCCGGACATCATGGAGGCCGAACAGAATCTGCTCGCGGCGAATGCGAACATCGGCGCGGCGCGCGCAGCGTTCTTTCCCAACATTTCGCTGACCGGCATGCTCGGCACACTGAGCCCGACGCTCGGTGGTCTGTTCAAAGCGGGGTCGGCGGGATGGAGCTTTGCGCCGACCATCACCTTGCCGATCTACGGCGATCAGTTCGCGAATCTCGAGTACGCGAATATCCAGAAGAAGATCGAGATCGCCAATTACGAGAAGGCGATTCAATCCGCGTTCAAGGATGTCGCCGATGGTCTCGCCGCGCGCGGCACCTACGATCAGCAGATCGCCGCGCTCGTGCGCGATACGGCCGCGCAGCAACGCCGGCTGGAGTTGTCGACGCTGCGATACAAGCAGGGCGTCGACAGCTATCTCGGCGTGCTGACCGCGCAGCAGGATCTGTATTCGGCGCAGCAGACGCTGATTGCCGCGCGCACGCAGCGGTTGGCGAATCTCGTGACGTTGTATCAGGCGCTGGGAGGCGGGTGGATCGAGCGGACGGGCGATGCGCCGCGGGCGGCGGATGCGGGCTGACGCGGGGCCCTCGCTTCGATAAACAAAAAAACGCCGCGGCTCCCGCCGCGGCGCTCAACGCAAGCACAGCCCAAACTCCTCAGTGCGCGTCGCCCGCATGGGCCGCGCCTTCGAACTCATGCGCGGCTTCACGCGCATCGCGTTCGGCATCGCGTTCCTTGCGCACGCCGTTGAACACGATGTTCAACACCACCGCCGACACCGACGCCAGCAGAATCCCGCTGTGAAGGATCGGCTCCAGCGCGTGCGGCAGTTGCGTGAAGAACTTCGGCGCGACGACCGGCACCATGCCCATCCCGACGCTCACCGCGACGATGAACAGGTTGTGCTGATTCTTCGAGAAGTCCACGCGCGACAGCGTCTTGATGCCGTTCGCCGCGACCATGCCGAACATCACGATGCCCGCGCCGCCGAGCACGAACGGCGGCACCGACGCCACCACCTGCGCCATTTTCGGAAAGAGGCCGAGCACGACGAGAATCACGCCGCCTGTCGCGCAGACGAAGCGGCTCTTCACGCCCGTCACGCCGATCAAACCGACGTTCTGCGAAAACGACGTATGCGGGAACGAGTTGAAGATGCCGCCGATCAGCGTGCCGAGACCGTCGACACGCAAGCCGCGCACGAGCGCCTTCTGGTCGACCGGACGCTCGACGAGATCGCCGACCGCGAGGAACATGCCCGTTGATTCGATGAACGTCACGAACATGACGATGACCATCGTCGCGACGGAGAGCGCATCGAAATGCGGCATGCCGAAGTGGAACGGCAGCACGATGCCGACCCACGGCGCGTGCGCGACGCCGTCCATGTCGACGCGGCCGAGCATCGCGGCGATCACGAAGCCGACGACGATCCCGAGCAGCACCGAAATATTCGCGATGAAACCTCGCGCGAACTTGTTGATGAGCAGAATCAGCGACAACACGACGAGCGACAGCAGCAGGAAGACCGGATTGCCGTAGTCGGGATTGCCGATGCCGCCCGCCGCCCAGTTGATGCCCACGCCCATCAGCGAGAGGCCGATCACCGCGATCACCGTGCCGACCACGACCGGCGGGAAGAAGCGCAGGAGCTTGCCGATCATCGGCGCGAGGACGATGCCGATCACGCCCGCCGCGATGGTCGCGCCGAACACGTCGAGAATGCCGAGCGAAGGATTCGTGCCGATCGCGACCATCGGGCCGACGGCGGCGAAGGTGCAGCCCATGATGACGGGCAGGCGAATGCCGAAGATCCACAGGCCGAGCGTCTGGATCAGCGTGGCGACGCCGCACGAGAACAGATCCGCGCTGATGAGAAACGCGACCTGATCTTTCGGCAGGCCCATCGCGGCGCCGAGGATCAGCGGCACCGCCACCGCGCCCGCGTACATCACCAGAACGTGCTGGATGCCGAGCGTCAGCAGTTGACCGGCGGGGAGCCGTTCGTCGCACGGATGCACCGACGGGTTCACCGAACTTGAAGCCATGTCTCTCTCCTATGTCTACTTCCATTTGAATGGCCTCCAAGTTAAGTGCATCGGCAACCATGAACAAGACCACGCGGCGCTATACGTCGCGTTCGCGTGCCGATATGGGTCTCGCGCGCCGCGAGCGGCGCAAACGTGCGAACGGCCCTGTCACAAGGGGTTTGACGCAAATCAAGGGAAATTCGTCGCCTGACGGAAGGCCGCGATCTTCGGACGGTCGTTATGATGTGCATCACGCCCCGCGTATAGTCCATTTTTCACGTTCATCGCGCGATGGCGGGGTTAACCCCCGTTTTACGCGTTTTCCCTAACGCCTTTTCAGACTCGGAATCCCATGCGTTTTTTAGGCATCGATCTCGGCACGGGCTCCCTCAAGCTCGCGATCGTCGATGAAGCCGGACGCGACATCGCGTCGTCGAGTGCGGCGTACGCGGTGACGAGCGCGCAGCCCGGCTGGGCCGAAACCAGCGTCGATGCGTGGTATGGCGCGCTCGTCGACGCAGCATCGCGTTTGCCCGCCAACGAGCGTCAAGCGGTGCGCGGCATCGGCTTTTCGGGGCAGATGCACGGCGTCGTTTTGACCGACGCGCATGGCCACGCGCTTCGCCCCGCGATGCTGTGGCCCGACACCCGTGCCCGCGATCTGCTCGACGCGTGGCGCGAGCCGCAGCCGAATCCGGTCGCGCCCGGCATGGCGGGGCCGTTGCTGCGCTGGCTCGCATCGAACGAACCGCGGATCGCGGCGCAAACGCGCTGGGCCTTGCAGCCGAAAGACTGGCTGCGCGCGAAGCTCGGCGGCGCGTTCGTCACCGACGCATCCGATGCGTGCGCGACCGCGCTCGCCGCGCCATCGGGCGAATGGGACGAGGCGCTGATCGACCGGCTCGGCTTGCCGCGCGCGTGGTTCGCGCCGCTCGCGGCATCGCATGAAGTCGGCGGCGCGTTGTCTGCGGCGTCGGCGTCCGCGCTCGGTCTCGAAGCGGGCATTCCGATGGCCGTCGGCGCCGGCGATACGCCGTGCGCTGCGCTCGGCAGCGGCCTTTGCGCCGATGGCGACGCGCTCCTCACCACCGGCACCGGCGGGCAGATCGTCGTCATGTGCGCCGACGCGCCCGCGCCCGTGCACGGCCTGCACACGTATCGCGCGGCCAACGGCGCGTGGTATCGCATGGCGGCGATGCAGAACGTCGGCGTCGCGCTGGAAGCGGTGCGCGGCTGGCTCGGTTACGCATCGTGGCCCGACGCCTACGACGACGCCTTCGCCGCGTCCGCGAGTGCATCGGTGAGTTTTCTGCCGTATCTGAGCGGCGAACGCTCACCATGGATGAACCCGAACGCGCGCGGCGGCTGGCTCGGACTCGGCCTCGAGGACACGCGCGGCACGATGATGCGCGCCGCGTTCGAGGGCGTGGCATTCGCATTGCGTGCGGGACTCGACGCGATTCGCGCCAACGGCACGCCGCTCGATGCGATGCTGCTCGCGGGGGGCGGCTCGGTCGATCCGCGCTGGCGGCAGTTGCTCGCCGATGCATTGCGCGTCGAGCTGCGCGCCGTCGATTGCCCGAACGCGGCGACGCGAGGTGCGGCGCTGCTCGGCGGCATCGCGGCGGGGCAGTGGCGCATCGGCGATATCGCTTCGCTCGCACCGAAGGCGACGCTCGCCGCGACGCCGCGTCCGAATCCGTCGCTCGATCAGCGGCTCGCCCGTTTCATCGATCTGTACCGGCGCACCGAAGACTGGTTCGCGATCGGGCGCGAGTCCGCTTAAACTTGCGTACCTTGGATCCCGACGCCATGCGCGCCGGGGAGTATGAAGCGACGCTTCATATGAGCGGTAACTGAAGCTCGCTTCGTCACGACAACATCGAACTCAGCCATGCCCGCACCGTCACCGTCACATCCCGATTTCCGCTCGCGCGCGTTCCTGCTCGATCACGCGCTGCGCACGATGACCTTCTATCATCCGCACTGCATGGACCCGGCGGGCGGCTTCTACCACTTCTACAAGAACGACGGCACGATCTACGACCGCACGTCGCGTCATCTCGTGTCGAGCACGCGCTTCGTCTTCAACTATGCGATGGCCTACAAGCACTTCGGACTCGACGAATATCGCGGCGGCGTGGCGCATGGCATCGAATATCTGCGCGAGGTTCATCGCAATCCGCAGACGGGCGGCTATGCGTGGACGTTGAACGGCCGCGACGTCACGGATGCAACGAATCATTGCTATGGCCTCGCGTTCGTCGTGCTCGCGTATGCGAAGGCGGTCGAAGCCGGATTCGACGAAGCGCGCGCGTATCTCGACGAAACCTGGCATCTGATGGAGACGCACTTCTGGGACGCGCAGCACGGCCTTTACAAGGACGAGGCGAGCGCGGACTGGCAAGTGTCCGACTATCGCGGGCAGAACGCGAACATGCATACGTGCGAAGCGCTGCTCGCCGCGTTCGAAGCGACCGGAGAAGCGCGCTATCTCGATCGCGCGGCGCTGCTCGCGGACAACATGGTGAATCGGCAGGCCGCGCTCGCGGGCGGGCTCGTATGGGAACACTACAAGCCGGACTGGTCGATCGACTGGGACTACAACAAGGGCGATCGCAGCAATATTTTCAGGCCGTGGGGCTTTCAGCCTGGGCATCAGACGGAATGGGCGAAGTTGCTGCTGATCCTCGATCGTCATCGGCCGGAGGCGTGGCACGTCACGCGTGCGCGCGAGCTGTTCGATCGCGCGCTGCAATTGTCGTGGGATCACGAGCACGGCGGCATGGTCTATGGCTTCGACACCGAAGGCAAGTTCTACGACGAAGACAAGTATTTCTGGGTTCAGGCGGAATCGTTCGCGGCGGCCGCGCTGCTCGCGGATCGCGCGCAACGCGATGGCGACGCGGCGCTTGCCGCGCGTTACTGGAACGATTACGACCGCCTGTGGACTTATAGCTGGGAGCATTTCGTCGATCACAAGTGGGGTGCGTGGTATCGCATTCTCACGCGCGACAATCGCCAGTACAGCGACGAGAAAAGCCCGGCGGGCAAGACGGACTATCACACGATGGGCGCATGCTACGAAGTCCTGAATATCGTGCGCTGAAACAATCACAACCTTGGGAGTCAGACGATGAAAACGAAAGCAGCAATCGCATGGGAAGCCGGCAAGCCGTTGACGATCGAAGAGGTCGATCTCGAAGGTCCGCGCGCGGGTGAAGTGCTGATCGAGGTGAAGGCGACGGGCATCTGCCACACCGATTACTACACGCTCTCCGGCGCGGATCCGGAAGGCATTTTCCCCGCGATTCTCGGGCATGAAGGCGCGGGCGTCGTCGTCGACGTCGGGCCGGGCGTCGGCACGTTGCGAAAAGGCGATCACGTCATTCCGCTCTACACACCGGAATGCCGCGAGTGCAAGTTCTGTCTGTCGCGCAAGACCAATCTCTGCCAGAAGATTCGCGCGACGCAAGGCAAAGGCCTCATGCCCGATGCGACTTCGCGCTTCTCGCTCGATGGCAAACCGCTGTTCCATTACATGGGGACGTCGACGTTTTCCAATTACATCGTCGTGCCGGAGATCGCGGTGGCGAAAGTGCGCGAGGACGCGCCGTTCGACAAGATCTGCTATATCGGTTGCGGCGTGACGACGGGCGTCGGCGCGGTCGTGTATTCGGCGAAGGTGGAAGCGGGCGCGAATGTCGTCGTATTCGGACTGGGCGGCATCGGCCTGAACGTGATTCAGGGCGCGAAGATGGTCGGCGCGGACAAGATCATCGGCGTCGATATCAATCCGGGCCGCGTCGAGCTCGCGAAGAAGTTCGGCATGACGCACTTCATCAACCCGAAGGAAGTGGAGAACGTCGTCGATCACATCGTGCAATTGACCGATGGCGGCGCGGATTATTCGTTCGAATGCGTCGGCAATACCACGCTCATGCGTCAGGCGCTCGAATGCACGCACAAGGGCTGGGGCCAGTCGTTCATCATCGGCGTGGCGGCGGCGGGGCAGGAAATCAGCACGCGTCCGTTCCAGCTCGTCACGGGCCGCGAATGGAAGGGCTCGGCGTTCGGCGGCGCGCGCGGCCGCACGGATGTGCCGAAGATCGTCGACTGGTACATGGAAGGCAAGATCAACATCGACGATCTGATCACGCATCATCTGAAGCTGGAGCAGATCAACGACGGCTTCGACCTGATGAAGAAGGGCGAGTCGATTCGTTCCGTCGTCATCTATTGAGCTACTGAGCGAGGAAAACGCGATGCTGGAACTCGTGGAAGAACATCGTTGTTTCGATGGCGTGCAGCGCATCTATCGGCATGAATCGCAGACTATCGGCCTGCCGATGCGCTTTTCCGTCTTTTTGCCTGCTGCCGCGTCTTCTTCGAAGGTGCCGGCGTTGTTTTATCTCGCCGGCCTGACTTGCACCGAAGAGACGTTCCCGATCAAGGCGGGCGCGCAACGTTACGCGGCGGAGCACGGCATCGCGCTGATTGCGCCAGATACTTCGCCGCGTGGCGCGGATATTCCGGGCGAGAAGGATTCGTGGGATTTCGGCGTCGGCGCGGGGTTTTATGTCGATGCAACGCGCGAGCCTTGGGCGCGGCGTTATCGCATGTACTCGTATGTGACGCAGGAGTTGCGCGAGACAGTTCTCGCGGAGTTGCCGGTGCGAGAGGATCGTATCGGCATCTTCGGGCATTCGATGGGCGGGCACGGGGCGCTCGTGCTCGCGTTGCGCAATCCGGATCTTTATCGGAGTGTGTCGGCGTTTGCGCCTATTGCGGCGCCGTCGCAGTGTCCGTGGGGCGTGAAAGCGTTTTCTGGCTATCTCGGCGATGATCGTTCGGCGTGGGCGCAGTACGATGCGAGCGAGTTGATTCTCGGCGATGCGGCTGCTCGGTTCGAAGGCGGGATTCTCATCGATCAGGGACTGGCGGATCAGTTTCTCGCCGAGCAGTTGCATCCGGATGTCTTGGAGCGCAATGCGCGTGATGCCGGACACAGTTTGATCGTGCGGCGGCATGAAGGCTATGACCACGGGTATTTCTTTATTTCTACCTTCGTCGGGGAGCATGTCGCGCATCATGCGCGGGTTTTGTGTCGGTGAGGTTTGGTCTTCTTTTTGTTGCCGGATCCCGTGATCGTGTCGGTCTATCAGCGTTGCCCCTGTGCGGGGCGGCATTGCTGACAGACCGACGCGATCACGGGCTCCAGCGAAGAAATCAATTCCCCCGCTTTCCCAACAGGCTCGCCCCATAAACAACCGCAGCCAGCATAGTGATCCAGAAACTAGTAGGCCAATCGGTATAGAAGGCGAGCGTAAGCCCAGCCCAAGCCTGTGCGAGTGCAAACAGCGCCGCAAGCACGAGCCCTGACGACAATCGCGTCGTGACGTTCTGCGCCGCCGCCGCGGGCCCGACCATCAACGCAAAAACGAGCAGCACCCCGACGATCTGCGTGCAAGCCGCGACTGCCAGCGCGGTGATCGCGAGAAACATCACGGAGACGAGCCGCAACGACACGCCCTTGGCCTCCGCGAGCTCCGGCTGCAAGGACGCAAACAACAAAGGCCGCATGATGACCGCAAGCGCACCGAGGCTGACGACAGCGAGCCCGGCAAGCACGACCAGCGTGTCATGACTCACGCCAAGCACGTTGCCGAACAGAAGGGCAGTAGCCTGAGTCGCATACGCGGTGAAGAAGTGCAGAAACAGCAACCCGAACCCGAGCGAGAGAGAAAGAATCACACCGATGGCCACATCGCGGCCCGAGAGCCGCTCGCCGAGCGCACCCATCCCGACGCCCGCCGCGAGCGTGAATCCGACCATCCCCCAGAGCGGCGGCATGCCGAGCAGCACCGCGCCCGTCGCGCCGGTAAAGCCAACGTGCGATAGCGCGTGACCCGCGAAGGTCTGTCCGCGCAGCACGAGAAAATACCCGACGATCCCCGACAGCACCGCGACGATCCCCGACGCCGCGAATGCATTCACCATGAAGTCGTATTCGAACATTGCGCTTTCTATTTGACGTGACTGTGGCTGTGGCCGTGATCGTGCTCATGGCCGTGATCGTGTTCATGCTCGTGCTCTCCGCCTTCCTCGTGCGCGTGATCGAGCTTGTCGATTTCGACATCGCCCGACATCACGAAGATGCGGCCGTTCACGCGCATCACGTCGATGGGCGAGCCGTACAGACGCGAGAGCACCGGCTTCGAAATGACTTCATCGACAGTTCCGAGCGCCGCGCGCCCGCTGCCGAGATAAAGCACGCGGTCGAGCGAATTGAGCAGCGGATTGAGTTCGTGCGCCGAGAACAGCACGGTGATGTTCAACTCGCGCTGCACCCGCCGCACGAGTTCGACGACCCCCGTCTGATGCCGTGGATCGAGGCTGATCAGCGGCTCGTCGAGCAACAACAGACGCGGATTGCCGAGCAGACACTGCGCGAGCAAAAGACGCTGGCGCTCGCCGCCCGACAACTCCGACAACGGACGCGAAGCAAGCTGATGCGCGCCGACGAGCTCCAGCACGCGCTCGACATCCGCACGGATGCGGGCATTGCGATGCGGCAGTCCCCAGTGATGACCATCCGCGGCCATCGCGACGAAATCGCGGCCGAGCACGCGCCGGTTCGCGAGACCCGTGCGTATCTGCGGCATATAGCCGATCGACGGATTGCCGCGCACGACCGCTTCGCCATTCACGCGAATCGTCCCGCTCTTCACAGGCACGAGTCCGAGCAGGGCGCGCATCAGCGTGGTCTTGCCCGCGCCGTTCGGCCCGAGCACGCCGATGAACTCGCCGTTCTTCACCGTGAAACTCGCGTCGTTGAGAATCTCGCGCCCGCCGAGCGCGAGCGTCACGCGATCGACTTCGAGCGCGGGCTGCATCGTCGCATTCATCGCTGCCATCCTTGCAAGGCGCCCGCTAGCGAGTCGAGCTGCGACTGCATCCATTGCTGATACGTCTTCTTCGCGGGCAAAGTCTCCGTCACGCTGATGCTCGGCACATGCGCGTCCTTCGCGATGTCGAGCAGACGCTTCGTCAGCGCGCCCGTCGCCTGGCTGTTGTAGATGAGCACATGCACGCGACGCTCGCGCAGATCCTTCTCGAACGCGGCGATGTCGGCGGGACTCGGCTCGGTCTCGTTCATCGACGCGAGCTGGAAGCGCTGGTTGCGCATCTCGAAGCCGATCGCATCGGCCATGTAGCCGAACACCGGCTCGGTCGCCGTCACGGGCACGCCCTTGTAATGCGACTTCATCTGCGCGACGGTCGCGTCGATCGGTTTCATCGAATCGAGGAACGCTGCGAGGCGCGCGTCGTAATCGCTCTTGTGCGACGGGTCCGCGCTCACGAGATACGCGCTCACCGCCTTCGCGACGACGGGCATCGTCGCCGGGTCGTACCAGAGGTGCGGATTGTCGCCGGCCTTCTTGCCGACGAGCTTCGCCGCGACGATCGCCGTGCGCTTGCCATTGCTCTTGGATGCCGCGAGCAGCTTGTCCATCCACGGATCGTAATCCGCGCCGTTATAGACGACGAGCGCCGCGTGCTGCAACGCGCGCGCGGTCTTGGGACTGGCTTCGAAGAGATGCGGGTCTTCGTCCGGATTGTTGAGGATGCTCGTCACCTGCACGTGATCGCCGCCGAGCTGGCGAATGACGTCGCCGTAAAAGTTCTCCGCCGCGACGACCGGCACGCGCGCGGTCTGTGCCGATGCCGCGCTGCAAAAGCCGAGCGCGAGGGCGAAGCAGGTCAGGACGTGCGCGAGTTTCATCGATTTCCTTGCAAGTGAGATGTTCTTGAGACGCGGCGATTCAGACATCGCGATGTTTTCGCTGGCAATCGGCGCACAGCCCGCTCAACTCCACGACCTGGTGATGCACCTGAAAGCCGTGCGCGGGCGGGCTCGCCGACAGCGACGATGCGAGTTCGCGGCCCTGAATTTCGAGCGTCGCGCCGCATTCGTCGCAGATGAGGAACTGGCTCTCGTGAGGCTTGCCGGCATCGCAACACGCGATGAACGCGTTCTTCGATTCGATGCGATGCACGAAGCCGTTATCGACGAGAAACTCCAGCGCGCGATACACCGTGGTCGGCGGCACGCGCGCGCCGCGTTGCGGCTCCATCGCGTCGATGAGGTCATAGGCGCCGATCGGCTTGTGCGCCTTCAGCACGAGTTCGTAGACCTGACGGCGCAGCGGCGTCAGCGCGACGCCGCGCTCGATAGCGAGCGCCTCGGCGCGCGCCAGCATGTTTTCGACGGATGCGGTCATGTGATATCGGCCACGCAGAGGTGGCTGCAAAAGGTTGAAGCGCGAGCGAGGGCCGCTCGTCGGACGTTTGGGCGATGATATAACGTATCACGTTCCGTTGCACATTCGCGCACGCTTTATTTTCGGCGGCCGCGGTACGCCTTTTGCTCTCGCGCGCTTGCCGGACGGGGTTTTCCCGAGGTTTTGCGATGTTTGCGCGTCGCAGCATCGAAAGCTGTGTTGACACCTTGACACGATCACGCGCAGCGCCGATCATTCGATCAAACAGAGAGCAATTGTTCATTCGCGGAGCGTTCGCTCGCCGCGAGGGACAAAAAACTATCGGAGACATCGGTGAGATTGAGAGACAAGGTCGCGATCATCACGGGCGCCGCGAGCGGCATCGGCGAAGCAGTTGCGCGGCGCTATCTGGAAGAAGGCGCGAACGTCGTCGTCGTGGATGTGAAGAACGAAGACGACATGGCCCAGCGCTTCGCGGACGTGGCCGACCGCGTGCTCGCGCTGAAGGCCGACGTCACTCAGCGCGACGACATCGCACGCATCGTGACGCGCACCGTCGAACGGTTCGGCGGCATCGACATTCTCTTCAACAACGCGGCGCTTTTCGACATGCGCCCGATCCTCGACGAATCCCGGGACGTCTATGACCGCCTCTTCGCGGTCAACGTCAAAGGGATGTTCTTTCTGATGCAGGCGGTCGCGCAGCGCATGGTTGAGCAGGGGCGCGGCGGCAAGATCATCAATATGTCATCGCAGGCCGGGCGGCGCGGCGAAGCGCTCGTGTCGCATTACTGCGCGACCAAGGCGGCGGTCATCAGCTATACGCAATCGGCGGCGCTCGCGCTCGCGAAAGAGCGCATCAACGTGAACGGCATCGCGCCGGGCGTCGTCGACACACCGATGTGGAAGGAAGTCGACGCGCTCTTCGCGCGTTACGAGAATCGTCCGCTCGGCGAGAAGAAACGGCTCGTCGGCGAAGAAGTGCCGCTTGGACGCATGGGCGTGCCCGACGATCTGACGGGCGCGGCGCTCTTTCTGGCGTCATCGGATTCGGATTACATCACCGCGCAGACGCTCAATGTCGACGGCGGCAACTGGATGAGCTGACGCGCCGCACGCGCGCCACGCAGCTTGAAGCGCGGGAAGCACCGTCTATAGTGAAACGGCGTCGAGTCGATGGCGCCAAGTCGGCGAAGGCAAGGGCGGCAACAAGGATAACCCCGGCAACCACGCGATCCACGATCGCGCACCCTCAAAAAGCAGGCAGCGGCATCCACGGCGCTTGCGTCATGCAGCGAGACCACCACGGCGCCCGTGCCAACAAAAAGGAGACGAACTCAATGAAACGCACTCAACGCATCGTTCGAGCACAACCGCGCGCGCGTCGCGCTCCGTTCGCGACCGCGGCGCTGTCCGCCGCGCTTGCAGCGGCCGCGCTCGTGCCGCTGTCGGGGCATGCCGCGACGACCATCACCATCGCGACGCTGAACAATCCGGACATGATCGAGCTGAAGAAGCTCGCGCCGGCGTTCGAAAAGGCCAATCCGGACATCCAGCTGAAATGGGTGATTCTCGAAGAGAACGTGCTGCGCCAGCGCGCCACGACCGACATCACGACCAACAGCGGCCAGTTCGACGTCATCACCATCGGCACGTACGAAGCACCGCAGTGGGGCAAGCGCGGCTGGCTCTCGCCGATGACCGGCCTGCCCGCCAACTACGATCTCGACGATGTCGTGAAGACCGCGCGTGACGGCCTCTCGTCGGGCGGCGTGCTGTATGCGCTGCCGTTCTACGTCGAAAGTTCGATGACGTACTACCGCAAGGATCTGTTCCAGGCCGCGGGACTGAAGATGCCCGATCAGCCGACCTACGACCAGATCAAGCAGTTCGCCGACAAGCTCACCGACAAGTCCAAAGGCCAGTACGGCATCTGCCTGCGCGGCAAGGCGGGCTGGGGCGAGAACATGGCGTACGTGTCGACGGTCGTGAACACGTTCGGCGGCGAGTGGTTCAACGAGAAGTGGCAGGCGCAGCTCGACACGCCCGAATGGAAGAAGGCAGTCGGCTTCTACGCCGATCTGCTGAAGAACGACGGCCCGCCGGGAGCGAGCTCGAACGGCTTCAACGAGAACCTCACGCTGATGTCGTCCGGCAAGTGCGCGATGTGGATCGATGCGACGGTCGCGGCAGGCATGCTCTACAACAAGTCGCAATCGCAGGTGTCGGACAAGATCGGCTTCGCCGCCGCGCCCGTCGCCGTCACGCCGAAGGGCTCGCACTGGCTGTGGTCGTGGTCGCTCGCGATCCCGAAGACGTCGAAGCAGCAGGAAGCCGCGAAGAAGTTCGCCGCGTGGGCGACGTCGAAGGAATACATCGAGATGGTCGGCAAGGACGAAGGCTGGGCATCGGTGCCGCCGGGCACGCGCAAGTCGACCTACGCGCGCCCCGAGTACAAGCAGGCCGCGCCCTTCGGCGACTTCGTGCTGAAGGCGATCGAAACCGCCGATCCGAACGATGCGACGCTGCACAAGGTGCCGTATAGCGGCATCCAGTTCGTCGGCATTCCGGAGTTCCAGTCGTTCGGCACGGTGGTCGGCCAGTCGATCGCGGGCGTCGTCGCCGGACAGACGAGCGTCGATCAGGCGTTGAAGGCCGCGAATGCCGCGGCGGATCGCGCCGTGAAGCAAGCGGGCTATCAGAAGTAATTCCTGTGGTAACGGGCCGCGTCGCCTGATGCGGCCCGGGAAGCATCATCGAGAGGTGACACGATGAGTCAACTGAATCCCCCCATCACCGATCATCATCTGGAGGAGTCCGCCGCCGAACGCGACAAGCGCCGCGCGAAGTCGGTGCGATGGCTGATCTCGCCGTCGACCGGACTGCTCTTCCTGTGGATGGCCATTCCGCTCGCGATGACGATCTGGTTCTCGTTTTCGCGCTACAACCTGCTGAATCCCGATGTCAAAGGTTTCGCGGGCTTCGACAACTTCGAGTTTCTCGTCACCGATCCCGCGTTCGGGCCGTCCATCGGACATACGCTGACGCTGATCGTGTCGGTGCTCGTCATCACGGTCGTAGGCGGCGTGCTGCTCGCCGTGCTGTTCGATCGCAAGTTCTTCGGACAGGGCATCGCGCGTCTGCTCGTGATCGCGCCGTTCTTCGTGATGCCGACGGTCTCCGCGCTCATCTGGAAGAACATGATCCTGCATCCGGTGTACGGCCTGATCGCCAGCCTGATGCGCTCGATGGGCATGCAACCGATCGACTGGTTCGCCGACTATCCGCTTTTCGCGGTCATCGTGATCGTCGCGTGGCAGTGGCTGCCGTTCGCCTTCCTGATTCTCTTCACGGCGATCCAGTCGCTCGATCAGGAGCAGAAGGAAGCGGCGCGCATCGACGGCGCGGGTCCGTTCGCGATGTTCTTCTTCATCACGCTGCCGCATTTGAAGCGCGCGGTGGCCGTGGTCGTGATGATGGAAACCATCTTCCTGCTGTCGATTTTCGCGGAAATCTATACGACGACGGGCGGCGGTCCCGGCACCGCGACGACGAATCTGTCGTACCTGATCTACGCGCTCGGCCTGCAGCAGTTCGACGTCGGCCTTGCATCGGCGGGCGGCATTCTCGCGGTGATTCTCGCCAACATCGTCGCGTTCTTCCTCGTGAGAATGCTCGCGAAGAACCTCAAAGGGGAGTACGAGTCATGAGCACGCAATCGGTCAATGTTCCGCCGCGGACTTCCGCGCTCGGCCATGCGAAGAACATCGTGCCTGGCATCGTCGCGTGGATCGTGTCGATCCTGCTGTTCTTCCCGATCTTCTGGATGACGATCACCGCGTTCAAGACCGAGCAGCAGGCGTATTCCTCGTCGCTGTTCTTCACGCCGACGCTGGAGAGCTTCCGCGAAGTGTTCGCGCGCAGCAATTACTTCGGTTTCGCGTGGAATTCGGTGCTGATCTCGGTCGGCGTCACGGTGCTCTGCCTGATCCTCGCCGTGCCGTGCGCCTACGCGATGGCCTTCTTTCCGACCAAGAAGACGCAGTCGGTGCTGCTGTGGATGCTGTCGACGAAGATGATGCCGTCGGTCGGCGTGCTCGTGCCGATCTATCTGCTGTGGAAGAACACGGGCCTGCTCGATACCGTGTCCGGCCTCGTGATCGTGTACACGCTCATCAATCTGCCGATCGCCGTATGGATGGCCTACACGTACTTCAACGAAGTGCCGAAGGACATTCTGGAAGCGGGCCGCATCGACGGCGCGACGACGTGGCAGGAAATCGTCTATCTGCTGATGCCGATGGCGTTGCCCGGTCTCGCATCGACGGGGCTCTTGCTCATCATCCTGTCGTGGAACGAGGCGTTCTGGAGCATCAACCTGTCGAGCTCGAACGCGGCGCCGCTGACGGTGTTCATCGCGTCGTATTCGAGTCCGGAAGGCTTGTTCTGGGCCAAGCTCTCGGCGGCTTCGTTGCTCGCGGTCGCGCCGATTCTGATCGTCGGCTGGGTCTCGCAGAAGCAACTGGTGCGCGGCCTTACGTTTGGCGCGGTGAAGTGAGGACGCACTCGTGAATCTCACTCCATCCCGAGACGCCAATCTCGAAGATCGCCTGCTGATCTGCGATTGCGACGGCGTGCTGATCGACAGCGAAACGGTGGCGGCGCGCGTGCTCGTCGCCGAGTTGCAGGCGCTGTGGCCGGGCGTCGATGTCGAGCCGGTCGTGATGCCGCTGCTCGGCCTGCGCATCGAGGCCGTGCTCGCCAGCGCCGCCGATACGGTGAACCGGACGCTGACGCACGATCAGGTCGTCGCCATCCGGCGGGCCGTCGAAGCCGCGGCGATGCAGGCGCCGACCGTGCCGGGCATCGCCGAGGCGCTCGCGGCCGTGCCCTTCACGAAGGCGTGCGCGAGCAACAGCTTCTCGACGTATGTCGATGCCGTGCTGCAGCGCACGGGTCTGCTGCGCTTTTTCGGCGAGCGGCGTTTCTGCGCGGACATGGTCGCGAATCCGAAGCCCGCGCCGGACGTGTATCTCGCGGCGGCGCGCGCGATGCGCATCGATCCGCTGCGCTGCCTCGTCGTCGAAGACAGCGTGACCGGCGTGACGGCGGCGCGCGCGGCGGGCATGCCGGTGCTCGGCTTCATCGGCGGCGGACACGCGACCGAAGGGCAGATCGGCGCGCTCGAAAAAGCGGGCGCGCAGGCGGTATTCGACGACATGACGCGACTGCCTGCGCTCGTCGAGCAATGGGTGCAGAACGCGACGTTCGAACTCAGATAGCGATGGCGTTTCATCGCATCGCCAATGAAGACTGGAGACACACACCATGGCTAGCCTGACACTTCGCAACATCAGCAAGCGTTATGAAGAAACCGAGGTGATGCGCAACATCAACCTCGATATCAACGACGGCGAGTTCGTCGTGTTCGTGGGCCCGTCGGGCTGCGGCAAGTCGACGTTGATGCGGATGATCGCCGGCCTCGAAGACATCAGCGGCGGCGACCTGATGATCGACAATGCGCGCGTGAATGAGCTCGCGCCCGCGAAGCGCGGCATCGCGATGGTGTTCCAGTCGTACGCGCTTTATCCGCACATGACGCTGTACGACAACATGGCGTTCGGCCTCAAGCTCGCGGGCGAGAAGAAGCCCGCGATCGACGCCGCCGTGAAGAACGCCGCGAAGATTCTGCACATCGATCATCTGCTCGATCGGAAGCCCAAGCAGCTTTCGGGCGGCCAGCGTCAGCGCGTCGCGATCGGGCGCGCGATCACGCGCAAGCCGAAGGTGTTCCTCTTCGACGAGCCGCTCTCGAACCTCGACGCCGCGCTGCGCGTGAAGATGCGCCTGGAATTCGCGCGCCTGCACGACGATCTCAAGACGACGATGATCTACGTGACGCACGATCAGGTCGAAGCGATGACGCTCGCGGACAAGATCGTGGTGCTGTCGGCGGGGAACATCGAGCAGGTCGGCACGCCGAACACGCTTTATCACGCGCCGGCGAACCGGTTCGTGGCGGGCTTCATCGGCTCGCCGAAGATGAACTTTTTGTCGGGCACCGTCGCCGCGGTGCAAAACGACGGCGTCCTCGTGAAGTACGCGACGGGCGAGACGCAACTCGTCGGCGTGCTGCCGGGCAATGCGAAGCCGGGCGATGCGGTGACGGTCGGCGTTCGTCCGGAGCATCTGCAGCCGAATTCGCCGGAAGCGGGCGATTACGGTCTCTCCGCGACGGCGATGACCGTCGAGACGCTCGGCGATGCGGCATATCTGTACGCGGAAACCGAAGTCGCGCCGGATGGATTGATCTCGCGCATTCCGCCGCTGGAGAAGCACGCGCGTGGCGAGAAGCTGAAGCTCGGCGCGTCGCCTGAGCATTGTCATCTGTTCAACGCGGAAGGGCAGGCGTTTACGCGCAAGGTGGTCGATTCGTGGCTGCGGGAGCACGCGACGGCGGCTTGAGCGTTCCTCGGGTGTTGCGGGCGCGGTTCGTCGGGACCGCGCTTTTTCGTTTTATGCCGCGTTATTCGACCTGACACCTTCCCAAAGGGCTTCGGTGCAAAGCGCAATGTGCTCCGGACTGCGCGGATAGACTTGCTCGCGGGCCTTTACGACTTCGTCGAGCATTCCCAGCAACCGGCCTTCGAGCTCGACGCGGCTTGCGCCCCAAGTCATATCGATATCGGAGATGGCAACGCCTACGGATCGGTGCAGCTTGATCAGGGCATCGACGATATCGAGATTCGGGTCGTAGCGGATAGCGTGTTAATGAATGAACGCGCGCCGGAACATGGTGCTCGGATTGGCTAGATAAGCCGCTCCGAGAAGAAAGCGGCCTTTGATGGTCGCATCGTCGAGCGGAAAGTCGGTTATGGATTCTTCGTCGCCAAAGAGCCTGATCTGAGAGCCGACCACGGTCACATCCGGATTCGCATCGAGAAAATCTGCCTGTTTTCGGAGACGCCCCGGTTCGGCCAGATCGTCGTGATCGATGCGCGCGATGTATTCGCCCCGGCACAGATCGAAACCGCGATTGGCGTTGGCAGGGCGGCCCTGATTGTGCTCGAGCGGGAAGATGCGGATGCGCTCGTCGTTCAGGCTTCGAACGAGTGAGAGCGTGTCGTCGGTGCTGGCGTCGTCGAGAACGAGGATTTCGAAGTCGGCGTCCTGATTGAGCAACGATTTCAACGTTTCGACGATATGCGATTAGGTGTTATAGGTTGGAACGACGATTGATATTTTTGGCATTACTAATAGTGAAGGAATAAAGTCGGCGCGTAGCTTACGTCCCAATGTCGCTCAAAAGGAACCAGCGCATCGATTAATCATTTGAGTTGCCTGCAAATCGATGATCCGCGTCAAATCCTTGTTTCTCTCGGCTTCCTCCTAATCAAATCACGACAGCGAGCCGCTAGCATGTCGTGCACATTTATGCACCTGACGCGACAAGGAGAAGCAGTGCGTTTCGACGGCTATTTCATCAATCTGGATCGGAGTCAGGATCGGCGCAAGTCGATGGAGACGCAACTGGCGAGCATCGGCTATCAGGATCGAATCGTGCGTTTCGCCGCGGTTGACGGCATCGCCCAAGGACCGTTCGACAACGCGGGCAAGAACTGCGTCTGGGCATGTCGGCAATCGCACGAACGGGTAATCCTCAACTCCTCCGCCGACACCGCCACCGTCGTGCTGGAAGACGACGTGGAACTGAGCCCGCTCTTTCCGACGCTCATCAACGATCGCATACTCGCGGCGCACATCGGCAACAATCCCGACCTCGACCTGATGTTCCTCGATTGCGCACCCGTATTCGACCGCGTGTCCCTTCTGCTGCTGGAGGCGGAGAAGCGCATGAACGGCCGCGCGAATCCGCAATTGCTCGGCGATGGCCGTCACTATTTCGACAATGTCAGTTTGTTCGACGCGAGGGCAACCTACGCGTTTTGTGCGGCGGCGTACGTTGTCACGCCGAAGGGAAAGCAGAAACTTCGTACGCTGTATTCAGCGTCGGAAGACCAGGCCGTGCCGGTCGACATGCTTTTCAGGCATTGGCTGCACTTCGACGGGCTGTCCGGCCAGCTGGTCGTTCCGTTCCTCGCAACGCCGGAATACATGAGCGCAACGACGATTTCGTACGATGCACTCGACGCGCCCGTCATCGATCAGACAGTCGGCCTGGCGATCGGCGCCATCCGCAGGCTGCTCTTCGCCGGCGATGCCAATCTCGACACGAACAGGATCGATGCGCTCATCGAAGCCGGCCCGCGTTCGCCCGAATACAAGCTAGGGCTGGAACTTGCCGCAGCGATGATGAGGGCGTCGTAAAACCGTACCCGTATCGGGCGATGCGCGATAATCTCGGCTTTCGACCGGCCACATCCGATGACCGGCGCCGAACCCCCATACCGCCATGCCCGTCCTGAACGAAATCTTCGTCTATCCGATCAAGTCCTGCGCGGGCATTTCACTGCGCCGCGCGACGCTCTTCGAGACCGGCCTCGAATACGACCGCCACTGGATGGTGATCGACACCGCCGGCGCCATGTTCACGCAACGCTCGCATCCGCGCATGGCGCTGGTCCGCACCGCGTTCGATGCCGATGATCTCGTCATCGACGCGCCCGGCATGCCGACCCTGCGCACGCCCTTGCGCGCCGAAGCGCTCGCCGATGCGAAGCCGATTCGCGCGACCGTCTGGCGCGACACCGTCGATGCGCTCGACGCGGGCGAACAAGCCGCGCACTGGTTCAGCACGTTCCTCGGCGTATCCGCGCGGCTCACGCGATTCGCACCGGCATCCCGCCGCGATGTCAGCGATAAATGGACCGCGCCGCAATCCACGCACACGCGTTTCGCGGATCAGTTTCCGTTGCTGGTCGTCGGTCAGGCATCGCTCGACGATCTCAACGCGCGGCTGTCGGCCAAAGGCGCGCCGGGCATCGCGGCGAATCGCTTCCGCCCGAACCTCGTGATCGGCGGACTCGATGCTTACGGAGAGGACTACGTCGGCGAAATGCGGATCGGCGATGCGCAATTGCGGCTCGTGAAGCTCTGCACGCGCTGTCCGATTCCGTCGATCGATCAGGCGACGGGCGCGCCGAACCCGGCATGGCCGCACGAACCGCTCGACACGATGAGCGCGTACCGTGGCAGCGACCAGTTCGACGGCGCGCTCACCTTCGGCAAGAACGCGATCGTTCTGGAAGGCGAGGGCGTTGCGCTGGAGATCGGACAGGAAGTGGAAGCGGAAATCGACTTCTGAGCCGTCAGGCTTCGAGCGCGGCCTTCGCGCACAGTTCATCGGTGACGAGTCCCGACAGCCACTTTCCCTTCAACGCCGCGACCAGTGCTTCGCGCTTGCGCTCGCCGCCCGCGAAGCCGATGGTCGGACGTTTGGGCGGCGAGTCGAGCGCGAGGCTCGTCGCGCGCGCGCCGGTCTTCGATTGCACGCGGCGGCCGTCTGCATCGATCGGCAGGCCGAGCCATTCGGCGACCGCGCCTGCCGACATCATTTCATCGACTTCCGCGCGCGTGATGAAGCCGTCCTCGTGCAGCGGGCAATTCACGCCCACGTTGCCGATGCCGACGAACGCCACGTCCGCCTTCTGCGCGAGTTCGCCGACGATGCGATACAGCCGGTGATTGACCCACTGCGCGCGCTCGGCGACGTTATCTGCCATGAGCGGCGCGGGCAGCATGAAGTGCTTGCCGCCGGTCTTTTCCGAAAGCTGCTGCGCGACGTCGTAACGATTCGACGAGCCGTCCTGCGCGATTGCGCCGACCATCGACACGAAACGATGCTGCGGCCGGTCGATCTGCCCGATCTGCGCGACGCAGGCTTTCAGCGTGCGCCCGCTGCCGATGGACACGACGAGCGGCTTTTCTTCGAGCAGATAGCGCTCCATGACCTGCGCGCCGGCGACGGCGAGCTTGCGGTCGACCTGTTCGGGCGCATCGCCGTCGATGGGCACGACTTCGCACATCGCGAGGCCGTAGCGGTCGCTCAGCGCTTTGGCGAGCGAAAGACAATCGGCGATGCGGTGATCGACGCGCACGCGGATCAGGTTTTTTTCGACCGCGAAGGCGACGAGGCGCTGCGCCACCGGACGCGAGATCTGGAGCTTTTCGGCGATCTCGTTTTGGGTGTTGCCGGCGACGTAGTAGAGCCACGCTGCGCGCGTTGCGAGATCGAGTTTTTCAGTGGATTTGGGCACTGGGGGTTTGGTTTTCGGTTCTTGGTTTTTGATTTTCGCTTTCTGGCGAGGGTGTTTGTCGTGGAATCCTGATTACGTGTCGGTCTATTAGCACTGCCCCTGTGCGGGGCGGCACTCACTTTCTTTGCTGCTGCAAAGAAAGTAAGCAAAGAAAGCAGCTTCCGATACGCCCGCGGTCACACGCAATTTGGGTAGTCCTCTCGTCCATCGTGGGCTGCCTAAAGAGTGCCCTCATAGGCCCCATCGGGCTTGGCTCGCGCACGGTCTGTCTCATCGCACCACACACCAAACTGGTTCAGCACCAAATAGCTCCGGCCCGCTTCGCGGCCGACCGGTCAATCGGGTCCGCGCGTGCTTCTCTACTAACGTCTCCATCTCACTGCAATCGCCGCCCTTTGGTTTCCCTTGCATACCCAACGGCAGCGCGTAGCGCTGTGCCGAAGCTCTTTCGTGCTGAACCAGCGGCCATCTAAAACTAGCTCGTCAGACCGTGCGCGATCCAAGCCCGATTGGTCCTTTGAGGGCGACACTTAGGCGAGTGCCACCGAGGACGAGAGAACTACCCAAATTGCGTGTGACCGCGGGCGTGTCGAGCTGCTTTCTTTGGTTACTTTCTTTGCAGCAGCAAAGAAAGTGACTGCCGCCCCGCACAGGGGCAACGCTAATAGACCGACACGACAACGGGATCCGGCGAAGAGAAACAAAGCGCCAAACCCCGCACCGCCCACACGCTTCATAGAAGCTCAATACCAATACAAAATCAAGCCAACCGCGGCCGCGCCGAATCGAACAACGGCCTCACATGCTGATACAGCTCCCGAAACCCCTTCAACCGCTGCCGCAGCAACGCATGCCGTTCGGAATTCGGCGTGAATTCCTGCTTGATCTCGGGCTTCGCGAGCACCGTCGCCGGATCGCCGCCCGCCGCAAGCCACCCGAGCCGTGCCGCGCCGAGCGCCGCGCCGGTCTCGCCGCCGCCGTGCGTGCGCGTCGGGGTATCGAAGGCATCGGCGAACATCTGCGCCCAATACGCGCTACGTGCACCGCCCCCGAGCATCGATAGCGCGCGCGCCTGCGTGCCCGCGGATTGAAGCGCATCGAGGCCATCGGTCAAGGAGAGCGTCACGCCTTCGAGCACCGAATAGCCGAGCAACGCGCGATCGGTCGCGTGCGTCATGCCGAAGAACACGCCCTGCGCATACGGATCGTTGTGCGGCGTGCGCTCACCACTCAGATACGGCAAAAACAACGGCGCAGACGACAAAACATCGACAGGCAAAGATTCGATTTCCGCGAGCAGCGTCGGCTCATCCGTCGATGTCAGCTTGCACACCCAGCGCAAACAGCTTGCCGCCGACAGCACCACGCTCATCTGATGCCACCGATCCGGAATCGCGTGACAGAACGCGTGGACGGCCGAAGCCGGGTTCGGCCGAAAGCGATCGCCGATGACGCACAGCACACCCGATGTGCCCAGCGACAGAAAACCATCGCCCGGATCGGTCGCGCCGATGCCCACCGCGCTCGCGGCATTGTCGCCGCCGCCCGCCGCGACGATCACGCCTTCGCGCAAGCCGAATTCGCGCGCGAGCTCGGGCCGCAAGGTGCCCGAGGGCGCGCTGCCTTCCGCGAGCGACGGCATCTGCCGGCGCGACATGCTGCACGCGGCAAGCAACTCGTCGGACCAGTCGCGGCGCGCGACATCGAGCCAGAGCGTGCCCGCGGCATCGGATGGATCGGACACTTTCGTGCCCGTCAGATGCATCCGCAGATAATCCTTCGGCAACAGCACGCACGCGGTCTGACGGAAGACATCGGGTTCGTTGTGCGCGACCCAGAGCAGCTTCGGCGCGGTGAAGCCAGGCATCGCCAGATTGCCGGCGATCTCGTGCAAGTTCGGCGCGCGCTCGTAGAGCTCGGCGCATTCCTTGTCGCTGCGCATGTCGTTCCACAGGATCGCGGGACGCAGCACCTTGTCCTGCGAATCGAGCAGCACGGCGCCGTGCATCTGACCGGACAGACCGATGCCGCGCACCTGCGCGAACTCATCCGGGAATTTCTCGCGCAGCTTGAAGAGCGCGGCGCGCGTGCCTTCCCACCAGTCGAGCGGATTCTGCTCCGACCAGCGCGGCTTCGGACGCGAAACGGTGAACGGCGTGCCGGCCGTGCCGACGACGCTGCCGTCGCTCGCGAGCAGCAGCACTTTCACTTCGGAGGTGCCGAGGTCGATGCCTAAGTACATGAACGGACCCTTTGTCGTTGCCGGAATCGAACTTGGTCAGAAACCAGGCGGGACGCCATATCGGCGGGAGGCGCTAATTTAACGCCACGCGCGACGCCGCGCCATGAGCACATTACCCGAGCGGCGCGGCTTGCAGTTTCGCGATGCCATTAACGCGGCGATAACAGCGGGCTTATGGCCGCTTATGGCCGCTTGCCGCCTACGGCCGATTGGCGAGCCATGCATCGACTTTCGCAATCGCGCTGCGCATCACGCGTTCGAGGCCTTCGGTCTGCGCCATGCTGCCCCACAGGAGCTTGTCGCTCGTGAAGGCCTTGACCGGATCGGGCGACGTGAAGAAGCCGTGCGCCACCGCCGGATCCATCACGCCATCCTGATAGGCATACGGCAGCTTGCCCTCGTGCCAGCGTTCGAGAAAGCGGAAGAAGAGCGCAGGCAGGATCGCGGTCGAATCGGGATCGACCTTGCGCGCGAAGCATTCCGAGAGCGTCGGCGCGATGAAGCCCGGCAGCTTCGAGAAGCCATCCGCCGCGACGCGCTGGTTCGTGTCCTTGATGTACGGATTGCTGAAGCGGTCGAGCACGACATCGCGATATTTCTCGAGATCGATCGGGCTCGGCGTGAGGCAGGGAATCACGTCGTCGGTGACGTAGGCGTCGGCGAGCGCGCGGATTTCCATGTCCTGCGTGCCTTCGTGAATGTATTGCAGCCCGACGAGCGTGCCCGCCCACGCAATGCAGCTATGGCTCGCATTGAGGATGCGGATTTTCGCCTCCTCATACGGATGCACCGATTCGACCATCTCCGCGCCGACCTGCTCCCACGCGGGCCGCCCGGCGATGAAGCTGTCTTCGATCACCCACTGGATGAACTTTTCTCCCATCACGGGCGCTTTGTCGTCGAAGCCGGTCGCGGCCTTCACGCGTTCGGCGACGTCGGGTGTCGGGCGCGGCGTGATGCGATCGACCATCGCGTTCGGACACGACGTGTTCGCGATCATCCACTCGCGCAGCGCGGTCTCGCCGCGCCGTTCGAGAAATTCGAGCATGCCCGCCTTGAAGCGGTCGCCGTTGCTGCGCAGGTTGTCGCAGTTCTGCAGCGATACCTGGCCCGCGCCATTCTTCATGCGCGCATCGAGGATCGCGGCGAGCGCGCCGTAGATCGTGGTTTTTGCGCCCTTGAGGTCGGCGGCGAGATCGGGGTTCGCGGTGTCGAGCTTGTCGTGCTCGTCGAGGTAATAGCCACCTTCGGTGACGGTGAACGACACGATCTTCGTCTTCGGGTCCGCGCCCACGGCGACGAGTTCGGCGAGATCCGCGGACCACGGCACGACCTTTTTGATCGCCCGGATCGTCTCGTATTCGCGCTCGCCCTTCGGCGTGACCGTTTCGAGCGTGTATTCGCCGTTCTGCGCGGCGAGGGCATCGAGCACGGCGTTCATGTCGCCGCGAATATTCCCGACCGCGAGCGACCAGCTTTTGTCGCCCGACTCGTTCAGTCGATGCAGATACCACGCCTGATGCGCGCGATGAAAAGACCCGGCGCCGATGTGCAGGATCACGTTGGCTTCGTTCGTCATGTCGTCTCTTCCTCTGAATGGCGGCGCGCCCGTTCTTCGCGGGCGGCTGGTCGCTTTGGCGCCACGACGGCGGCGGTCAAGGCGGTTTGAGTGAACATTTGCTCGTTCGATGATCGAATGATCGTATTCGGTTCGGCGAAAGTCAAGGCGCGAGGTGGGGTGGGGTTTGCCGCAATGCGGCGCAATTCGCGCGCCTTTGAGCGTTGGGAAGGCGAGTGGTGGAGCGCTCGCGAGCGGCGTTGCAGTGCAACAAGCGATGCGGCAGCGGGAGATCGGGAATAACCCGTAGCGGTGATGCTTTCGGCACTAAGCGAGCCAGATGCCTTCGGATCGGGGGCGGTGTTCGAGCCGATTTCCCAGCGCGTGGGTCTGCGCCTTCATGAAATCCTGTCTTCGCGTCGGTCTATTTGCACTGCCCCTGTGCGGGGCGGCACCTACTTTCTTTGCTGCTGCAAAGAAAGTAGGCAAAGAAAGCAGCTTTTCAGGCCCGCGGTCACACGCAATTTGGGTAGTCCTCTCGTCACAGGGGGCACTCGCCTAAAGAGTGCCCTCAAACACCTAATCGGGCTTGGATCGCGCACGGTCTGACGAGCTAGTTTTCCAAGGACACTGGTTCAGCACGAAACAGCATCGGCACAGCGCTACGCGCTGCCGCTGGGTCTGCAAGGGAAACCATCGGTTTGCGCGCGCAGTGTGCTAAAGATGTTAGGAGCGAAGCGCCTGCCTCCCCGATTGACCGGTCGGCCGCGAAGCGGGCCGGAGCTATTTTGTGCTGAACCCGTTTGGCGTGTGGTGCGATGAGACGGACCGTGCGCGATCCAAGCCCGATTAGGTGTTTGAGGGCACTCTTTAGGCAGCCCACGATGGACGAGAGGACTACCCAAATTGCGTGTGACCGCGGGCGTATCGGAAGCTGCTTTCTTTGCTTACTTTCTTTGCAGCAGCAAAGAAAGTGAGTGCCGCCCCGCACAGGGGCAGTGCTAATAGACCGACACGAATACGGGATCCAACGACAACCAAGACCCCGAAAAAAACACGTCACCGCGCATGCAAACTCGGATGCGCATCAAACACCGGTCCTTGCACGAAATGCACATCGAACTGCTGAAGCGCATTGAACTGCGCCTCATCGCAGACATTCGAAAAGATGAGCGGAATCCTCAACCGATGTGCATACGCCACGAGATGCTTCACCACCGAGTCCCGTAAAGCCTGCGCCGCATCCATCTTGATGAAATCGAGCCGCGCCATATCCGACACTGCCATGATCTGCCCGGCATTCGGCAGATTCCCCGCGACCTTGAATCCGTAATGCTGATAGCTCTTCGTGAGATACCCAAGAAACGTCTTGTGCGCGACCGCCGCCGCAGGCAATTCGATCACCACCCGCGACGGGTTCATCCCGAACTCCATCAGGACGGAAGAGAAGTGCAGTCCGTGGTCATACTTCACGCTCTTCAATAGCCGCTCATGCACGCGCAGAAACAAAAGCCCCGGCCGATGCGGCCCGAAGAAATTGAACGCATGCAGCGCGCGCGACAGCCGGTCCAGCACGACCAGCTCGCGATCGTCTTCCAGTTGTCCGAACGGATCGCGCGGCGCATCGCCCTGAATGAGCGTCAACGCCTGCACGCCGAGTTCATCGCCGAAACGCTCCGCGCTCTCCGGCGATGCGCTCAAAGTCTGCGGAAAGCTGTGCGTGCCGACATCGAAGATCGGCTCGTAGGCGCTCGAAATGCACAAATCGCGGTAGTGCGCGATCGCCTGACCGGCGTGCTCGTTCTCGCCAAGCACGACATGCGCGCCAAGAAACGGATGTTCCGCGGCGCGGGCGACGAGTTCAGGCAAGGACGGGGCGATCATGGATGGAGCGTCGAGTTCGTGAGGCGTGCCGTACCGGGCAATTTTCATTCGAATGGTCGATGGTATCAGCGCGCAACGCCACGTCCAGCACCAAATTCACATATTGATATGCGCGGCGAGGCCCGTCGATTAAGGGTATACGATGAATTTCACTAATCGTAATTGGTTTTACCATCCGTAAATTGCAGCGACGACATGCCGCGCACGGCGCCGTCGCCTGAACCGTTGCACTTTTCGTCGAGGATTCCGACCATGCCAACGTTCGAGACGCACACGGACGCGAACCAGCACTATCAATCGGGTTTCGCCAACGACTTCGCCACGGAGGCGCTGCCGGGCGCGTTGCCGATCGGCCGCAACTCGCCGCAACGCGCCGCTTACGGCCTGTACGCCGAGCAGCTTTCGGGCACCGCGTTCACCGCGCCGCGCGCGCACAATCGCCGTTCGTGGCTCTATCGGATACGTCCGGCGGCCGTGCACAAGCCGTTCACGCGCATTCCCGCCGACATGCTGCGCGCCAAACTCGTGGCCAATTTCGCCGATGTTCCGCCGACGCCGCCGAACCAGTTGCGCTGGGATCCGCTGCCGATGCCCGCCGCGCCGACCGATTTCATCGACGGCTGGGTGACGATGGTCGGCAACGGCGCCGCGGAATCGATGTCCGGTTGCGCGATCCATCTCTACGCCGCGAACCGCTCGATGCAGGACCGCTTCTTCTACAACGCCGACGGCGAATTGCTGATCGTGCCGCAGCAGGGACGTCTCGCGATCTTCACGGAACTCGGCAAGCTCGATATCGAGCCGCACGAAATCGCGGTGATTCCGCGCGGCGTGCGCTTTTCGGTGACGCTGCCCGATGGCGAAGCGCGCGGCTACATCTGCGAAAACTTCGGCGCGCTGCTGCAATTGCCCGATCTCGGTCCGATCGGCTCGAACGGGCTGGCGAATCCGCGCGACTTCCTCACGCCGAACGCCGCGTATGAAGACCGCGAAGGCAGGTTCGAACTCGTCACGAAGATGAACGGCGTGCTTTGGCGCGCGGACATCGGTCATTCGCCGCTCGATGTCGTCGCGTGGCACGGCAATTACGCGCCGTACAAGTACGATCTGCGCCACTTCAACACCATCGGCTCGATCAGCTACGACCATCCGGATCCGTCGATCTTTCTCGTGCTTCAATCGCCGAGCGACACGCCGGGCGTCGATTCCATCGACTTCGTGATCTTCCCGCCGCGCTGGCTCGCCGCGGAAGATACGTTCCGGCCGCCGTGGTTTCATCGCAATGTCGCGAGCGAGTTCATGGGACTCGTGCACGGCGTCTACGACGCGAAGGCCGAAGGCTTCGTGCCCGGCGGCGCGAGCCTGCACAACTGCATGTCGGGGCACGGGCCGGATGCGGAAACGTTCGAGAAGGCATCGAAGAGCGATACGTCGAAGCCCGCGAAAGTCGACGCCACGATGGCCTTCATGTTCGAGACGCGCACGCTCATCAAGCCGACTCAGTTCGCGCTCGAAACCGCGCAGTTGCAGGCGAATTATTACGAGTGCTGGCAAGGTCTCACGAAACACTTCAACCCGGAGCAACGATGATCGACGCGCTGAAGGCCACACTCGCGCCCACTTTGAAGAGCTGGATCGAATCCGCGAACGATCCCGCGAGCGACTTCCCGATTCAGAACCTGCCGTTCGGCATATTCAGCGACGCGGTGAACGCGCAGCCGCGCGCGGGCGTCGCGATAGGCGACTGGATCGCCGATCTCGCCGTGCTCGAAGACGCGCGTCTGATCGATGCGCGCGGCACGTTCCACGCATCGCGCCTGAACGACTTCATCGCGCTCGGACGCGAGACGTGGCGAGGCGTGCGTATCGCGCTGTCCGCGTTGCTCGCGCACGGCAATGCGACGTTGCGCGACGACGAAGCCTTGCGCCGCCGCGCGCTCGTGCCGCGCTCCGATGCGACGATGCATCTGCCGGTCGAGATTCCTGGCTACACGGATTTTTATTCGTCGAAGGAGCACGCGACGAACGTCGGCTCGATGTTCCGCGATCCGAAGAACGCGCTTCTGCCGAACTGGTCGGAATTGCCGGTCGGCTATAACGGGCGCGCGTCGTCGGTGGTCGTGAGCGGCACGCCCGTGCGCCGCCCGAACGGTCAGATCAAGCTGCCGAACGAAGAGCGCCCGATCTTCAGCGCGTGCCGCAAGCTCGATATCGAACTGGAGACGGGCTTCATCATCGGGCGCGGCAATGCGCTCGGCGAGCCGATCGCGTGTGAGGACGCGGAGGCGCATATCTTCGGCATGGTGCTGCTCAACGACTGGAGCGCGCGCGATATCCAGCAATGGGAGTACGTGCCGCTCGGCCCGTTCAACTCGAAGGGCTTCGCGACGACGATCTCGCCGTGGATCGTCACGCTCGATGCGCTCGAACCGTTTCGCACCGCGACGCCCGCGCAGGATCCGCAACCGCTCGCGTATCTGCGTCACGAAGGCGATCACGCGTTCGATATCGAACTGGAAGTCACGCTGCGTCCGGAAGGCGCGCACACGCCGACGACCATTTCACGCACCAACTTCAAGCTGATGTACTGGTCGATGGCGCAGCAACTCGCGCATCACACGGTTGGCGGATGCAATACGCGCGTCGGCGATCTGATGGGATCGGGCACGATAAGCGGGCCGACGCCGGATTCGTGCGGCAGCCTGCTCGAAAGCACCTGGAACGGCCAGCGGCCCGTGAAGCTGGAAGAGGGCGGCGAGTGCGCGTTTCTACAGGACGGCGATGAAATCACCCTGCGCGGATGGTGCCAGGGCGAGGGATATCGCGTGGGCTTCGGCGAATGCGCGGGGCGGATTTTGCCGGCGCGCGGGTGAAACACCGCGGCCGGTCGTTGCGGGTCAGGCTTTCCTGACGAACTCGGTCTTGAGGCTCATCGCGCCGAAGCCATCGATTTTGCAGTCGATGTCGTGATCGGCGTCGACGAGCCGGATGTTCTTGACCTTGGTGCCCATCTTGACGACGCCACCGCCGCCCTTGAGCTTCAGATCCTTGATGACGGTGACGGTGTCGCCATCGTGAAGAACGTTGCCCGCGGAATCGCGATAGACCTTCGCGGCGGGCTCCGATGCGGTATCTGTCTGCGCGGACCATTCGTGCGCGCATTCGGGACAGATGTACATGCCCGCATCTTCATAGGTGAATGCCGACCGGCATTGCGGACAGGGAGGTAAAGCGCTCATACGTTTCCTTGATGCCTCGTAGCGGAATTGAAGGCCGGAAAAGTATACCGCCGACCTCGCGCCGAACGACACGCTCGAACTCCTAACCGCGCCGCTCCCACCACGCCGCAGCGAGAAACGCGCACGCGGCCGCCGTCAGCACGCCGATGAGCGCATCGGCGCCGACGCGCTGCATCAGCGTGCCCGCGACGATCGGTCCGCCGAAACTCGCGACGCTCCACGAAGCCCCGACAATCGCCGTCGCCGAGACCAGCGACGGTCCGCGAAAGCGTTCGCCGCACGCGACGAGCGACAGCGTGTACACGCTGCCCGCCGCCGCGCCGGTCACGAAGAGCAGCGGCCAGCAGATCCACGGATACGCGATCGCCCAAGGCAAAAGCGGCAGCAGCAGCGCGACGACCACGCCCGCGCCCGCATGCACCTTCGCGCGCCCGATGCGGTCGGCGAGCCAGCCGATCGGGAACTGCATCGTCGTATCGCCGAGCAGGATCGCCGATGCGAACAGCACGCCGATATCCTCGCCGACGCCGTGCGACATCGCGAAAAGCGGCATCAGCGAGAGCGCGAGCGTGTCGAAGAGCGCGAAAAAGCCCGTGCCGATCACGAGCGCGGGCATGCGCGGCAACACGCTGCGCCAGTCGCCGTGCTCGCCTTCTTCCGATGCCAGCGCGTGCGGCGCGCCGCGTATCGATGCGAGCGCGGGCAACGCCAGCAGAAAGATCGCCCCGCAGATGGCAAAGCGCATCGACGGCAAGCCGCCGATCACGCTGACGAGCACCGGGCCCGTCATCTGGAAGAGCGTGAAGTTGGTCGCGTAGATCGCGACGACGCGGCCGCGCGTGGAGTCGTCGGCGAGTTGCGTGACCCATGCTTCGCCGATCGTGAAAAGCAGCATCAGCGCCGCGCCGCACAGAAAACGCAGCACGGCCCACAGCCACAGGTTCACGGTGAACTGCATCGCGATAGTCGAGAACGCCGCGACGATCACCGTGCCGACGATCGTCTCGCGCGCCCCGCAACGCCCCGCGAAGCGGCTCGCCACCGGCGCAACCATGAGCCCGCCGAGCGCCTGCGTCGCCGTCATCCAGCCGACGATGTCCGTGCCAAAACCCGATTGCGTCAGCGCGAGCGACGTCAGCGGCAGCGTCGCGCCGAGCCCCAGGCCGACAACCGCGACGCTCAGAATCAGCGCGAGAAAATCGCGCGAGAGAATGCCTTTCATGCAACGTACTGCCCGAAGCAACTCAGGCGGGTTGTCCGATCGAAAGACGGCGCGCGCGCTTGTCGAGCGTCGCCGAGAGCAGCGTCAGGCCGAACGCGCTCACCGCCATCAGTACGCCGACCCACGGCAGCGACGTGAGCGGTGCGCCCGCGCCGATCACGCAGCCGCCGAGCCACGCGCCCGTCGCGTTGCCGAGATTGAACGCGCCCTGGTTCAACGTCGATGCGAGATTCGGCGCATCGCTCGCGCGGTTCACGATCAGCATTTGCAGCGGCGGCACGATCGCGAAGGCGAGCACGCCCCAGAAGAAGATCGTGATCATCGCGGCGACCGGCTGATGCATCGTGCCGGCGAAGATCGTCAGAACGGCGACGATCGCGAGCAGGAAGGACAGCAGCGAACGCAGCAGCTTCCAGTCCGCGAGCTTGCCGCCGAGCGTGCTGCCGACCGTCAGGCCGAGACCGAACAGCAGCAGCACATACGTGACCGCGTGCGGCGAAAGGCCCGTCACGTCTTCGAGAATCGGCGTGATATACGTGAACACCGAGAAAAGACTGGCCGACGCGAGCACGCTGATGCCGAGCACCATCAGCACTTGCGGGTTCTTGAGCACGTCGAATTCGCGCAGGATGCTGGTTTCCGGCATCTCGATGTGCTTCGGCAGGCACACATGCAGCGCGCCCGCCGCCGCGACGCCGATCAGCGTGACGACCCAGAACGTCGAGCGCCAGCCGGCCGCTTGGCCGAGCGCGGTGCCGAGCGGCACGCCGAGCACGTTGGCGAGCGTGAGGCCGGTGAACATCAGCGCGATGGCCTGCGCGCGGCGGTTCGGCGCGACGAGATCGGCCGCGACCACCGAGCCGATGCCGAAGAACGCGCCGTGACAGAACGCGGTGACGATGCGCGCGCCCATCAGCACCCAGTAGTTCGGCGCGAGCGCGCACAGCAGATTGCCGACGATGAACACGCCGATCAGGCTCATCAGCGCCTTCTTGCGCGGCATCTTCGCGGTGACGACGGCCAGAATCGGCGCGCCGACCGTCACGCCGAGCGCATAGCCGGACACGAGCATGCCCGCCGCCGGAATCGTCACCGCGAGATCGCGCGCGACGTTGGGCAACAGGCCCATGATGACGAATTCCGTCGTGCCGATGCCGAACGCGGCAATGGCGAGAGCGAAAAGAGGCAGAGGCATGGCGGAAGAGAAGGAGATGTCACGTCTGGGCGCATCGTCGGATTGAGCGATGCAGGCGCCGAGGCGGAGTTGAAGGCTCGAATTGTACCGAAACGTCATTTTCGACGCTGGTATAAACCCTTATTCCGATCGGCCGATCCATGCTCCGGCCCGAACGGATATTCTTTCTGACGCGGCAGCGGCGCACGACTCTTGCAAACGCTGCGCCGCCATGCGTCAGATGTTTCCGGTAACACGCTCGCGGCCTCGCATTCCTTGCGCGTCGGGGGCGCCGCGCAGTGTTGGTCGCAGTGTTGGTAAAACGCAGCAACTTTTTGAACGAGAAAGATGTCACTGACAAAATTCTGTATTCACGCGGCAGCCGCCGGCACGCTGTTCATCGCTACGCTTGCGTTCGCCCAGAG
Organism: Caballeronia sp. NCF2; assembly: GCF_023631205.1. Taxonomy (NCBI): domain Bacteria; kingdom Pseudomonadati; phylum Pseudomonadota; class Betaproteobacteria; order Burkholderiales; family Burkholderiaceae; genus Caballeronia; species Caballeronia sp. NCF2. The sequence continues at coordinate 216,761 of NZ_JALQDN010000002.1, forward strand.
CGACGCCGCCGGGCCCATCGCAACGCAGGCGGGAACGCTGCACTTTCTCCGCGATGAATCCGGCATGGCCGCGGTCATCGACAAAGAGGTATTCGATCGCTTCGACGCGAAGCGCGTCGTCCATTTCGATGAAACTTCCGGCACGAGCGACACCGTCACGCGCATGCTCGTGCAGACCGGTTCAGGCCCGATCCTCTACGATTTCCGCCGCCATCCGCCACTCGTGCAGCGCGCCGGCCAGCGCATGACGGTCAAGCGCGTGTTCTGGCAAGGCGAGGAGGTGGTGATGCAGTCGAATCTCGGCTGGTACCGCTTGCAGCGCGGCAAGCTCACGAAGCTGCAATCGTCGACGAACGTCTATCACTGAGCGGGAACACGCGCTCGCCCGCGATCACGTAGAGCGCTTCGCCGCGCACGCCGCCGTTGACTTCGAAGCCGCCCGTGAACGCGCCGAACGCCGGCAGCACGCCCGCGCGAGGGCCGAAGCGGAAGCACGGCAGACGCGCGCTGTCGACGCGCGTCGCGAGCCGGTACACCGGATGCTCGTGTCCCGCGAGCGCGTAAGCGCCATCGACCGTCTGCGGATGATGGCAAAGCGCCCACGGTCCGAGCGCGTGCGGTTCCTTCACGACATCGACGCCGTACAGCGCGGGCAGCGCGCCCGCGTGCCTGTCGTGATTGCCTTCGACGAGCACGAGCGCGAGTTCGCGATGCTTCGCGCGCCACGCGGCGAGGGCGTCGAGCGTCTCGTCGGCGTGGGATTCGCGCGCGTGCAGCAAGTCGCCGAGAAAGACGATCGATTCCGGCCGATGCGCCGCGACGAGCGCATCGAGCCGCGCGAGGCTCTCGCCGGTCGTGCCGACGGGCACCGGAATGCCGCGCGCGCGGAACACGGCGTCCTTGCCGAAGTGCGCATCGGCGATGAAAAGGCTTCGGGCGTGCGGATCGAACGCCGCGCGATCGGCGGATAGGACGAGCGCGTGGCCATTCACATCGATGGTCAAAGCTTCCATTTATGTCTTCGCCGCCTTCTCCAGATCCGCGAGCATGCGCTCGACGCGATCCGAGAGCTTCTCCGTGCTCACCTTTTCCCGCAAGCGCGCGACGATCAGCGGAAACGCGAACGGCGTGGGCTTCTTCGGCGCATGCAGCGCGAGGCGGCTCGCGCTCATGCGTTCGAGCGCCGCGCGGATGCGGCCGAGTTCGAGTTCCTGCAGCATCACTTCCTGATCGGCCTGCGCAAGCAGCAGATTGCTGCTGTCGTGCTTGCGAAAGACTTCGTAGAACAATCCGCTCGACGCCTGCAATTGCCTCGCGCTTTTCTGCTGTCCCGGATGCCCCTGATAAATCAGCCCCGACACGCGCGCGATTTCGCGAAAACGCCGCGCCGACAATTCGGATGCGTTGAGGCTCGCGAGAATGTCGTGCTCCAGATTCTCCGGGGAAAAAAGCCCTTCCGCGATGAGCGTCTCCCAGTCGAACGGTTTTGCCGACAGCAGTTCGAAGCCGTAATCGTTCATCGAAATCGAAAACGTGCTCGGCTGATCGCGTGCGACGCGCCATCCGATCAGCGATCCCAGGCCAATATGCGCCATGCGCCCCGCAAACGGATAGCAAAAGAAGTGATGACCTTCGCGCGAGCGCACGCGTTCGACGACGAGCACGCCCGGCCCCGGCAGCGCGGACCACTTCGCCTGCAAATCGAGCAGCGGTTTGACGGCGCGCATTTCCGGCTCGTCGTAGATGCCGTCGTTGGCGCGCGCGAGCATCACGAGCGCGGCATCGGCCAGTTCGGACGACAGCGGCATCTTGCTGCCCGCCCATTGCGGCATCGCCCCGCGCGATGAAGTCGCGCGTTTCACATACGCGGTCATGTCGCGCACGCGCACGAGTTCGAGCGCGCGTCCGCCGAAGGTGAAGACATCGCCGGGCTTCAAGCGCGAGATGAACGACTCCTCCATCGCGCCGATGCGCCCGCCCGTCATATAGGCGACGTTGATGGTTGCGTTTGCAACTATTGTCCCGACGTTGTTGCGATGCCTGCGCACGAGGTCTTCGCGCGGCACGCGATACACGCCGTCATCGTCCTTCACTACGCGATGAAAGTCCGGATACGCCGCGAGCGATGCGCCGCCGCGCTCGACGAAAGCGAGCGCCCAGTCGAATTCCCGCTGCGTCAGATCGCGATACGCATACGCGCTCTTCACTTCGTCGAGCATGTCGGCGGGCGTGAAGCCGCCGCCGATCGCCACCGTCACGAGATGCTGGACGAGCACGTCGAGCGGCTTCAACGGCATGTCGCGTCCTTCGATGCGCCGCTCTTCGATCGCCCAGCGCGCCGCGGCCGCTTCGACGAGTTCGAGCGCATGCGTCGGCACGATCGTCACGCGCGATACGCGCCCCGGCGCGTGCCCCGAGCGTCCCGCGCGCTGCATCAGACGCGCGACGCCTTTGGGCGAGCCGATCTGAAAAACGCGATCGACCGGCAGAAAATCGACGCCCAGATCGAGACTCGACGTGCACACGACCGCCTTCAGTTGCCCGTTCTTCAAGCCTAGTTCGACCCAGTCGCGCACTGCCTTGTCGAGCGATCCGTGATGCAGCGCGAGCAAGCCGGCCCAGTCGGGCCGCAATTCGAGCAGCGCGCGATACCAGATTTCCGATTGTGAACGCGTGTTGGTGAAGACGAGCGAGCTTTGCGCGCGCTCGATTTCGTCGGCGACGGGACCGACTTGCCGCACGCCGAGATGGCCACCCCACGGGAAGCGCTCGATGGTTTCGGGAATCAGCGTATCGACGACGAGCGTTTTCGGCTGCGCGCCACGCACCACGACGCGCGGCGTCTTCACCGGATGCAGCAACGCATCGTGCGCGAGCGCGAGATTGCCGAGCGTCGCGGACAAGCCCCAGATCTGCAGATCGGGACGCCAGCGCGCGAGCCGCGCGACCGCCAGTTGCGTCTGCGTGCCGCGCTTGTTGCCGAGCAGTTCGTGCCATTCATCGACGACGATCATGCGCAGATGCTTCAGTTCTTCTTGCGCGTTGGCGCGCGTGAGCATCAGCGTGAGGCTTTCGGGCGTCGTGACGAGCGCGGACGGCATCCGGCGACTCTGACGCGCGCGTTCCGTCGATGACGTGTCGCCGGTGCGCAGCCCGACCGTCCACGGCACGTTCAGCGCAGTGACGGCGCTTTGCAGCGCGCGGGCGCTGTCGGCGGCGAGCGCGCGCATTGGCGTGATCCAGAAGACGGTGAGCGGCGCGGGATTTTTATCGGCTTTCGATGACCGCGCGAAAGCCGCGAGCGCCCCGAGCCACACGGCCCACGTTTTGCCCGCGCCCGTCGTCGCGTGCAGCAGGCCGCTCGCGCCACGCTCGATCTCACGCCACGCTTCGCGCTGAAACTCGAAAGGCTGCCAGCCGCGCTCGTCGAACCAGCGCGCGATGCGTTCGTCGATTGGCTTTGCAGCTTCGTTCGCGTCGTACGCGAAAGGCGCGGGCGTGAAGGATTCGGCGGCGGCATCGAGTTTTGCCTGCGCCGCACGCGTGCGCGGCACGCGTCGAGGTCGCGGCGCGCGGTGCCTGCGCTCGCCGGCCGATTCGGACTCGCTCATGCCGTGGCCTCGTTCAGAAAGCCCTTGAGGATGTCGAGCGTATCGGCGTCTTCGATTTTTTTATCGGTGCGCCAGCGCAGCATGCGCGGAAAGCGCACGGCGATGCCCGATTTGTGACGCGGGCTCGCCTGTATGCCTTCGAAGCCGATCTCGAAGACGAGCGTCGGCGTGACGCTTCTCACCGGCCCGAATTTCTCGATGGTCGTCTTGCGCACGATCGCATCGACCTGGCGCATTTCTTCGTCGGTCAGTCCTGAATACGCTTTTGCGAAGGGCACGAGCGTGCGCGTGCCGTCGGCTTCGTCCCAGACGGCGAAGGTGAAATCCGTGTACAAGCTCGCGCGCCGGCCGTGACCGCGCTGCGCATAGAGCAGCACGGCGTCGATCGCATACGGATCGATCTTCCACTTCCACCACGTTCCCGACGCCTTCGTGCGCCCGACGCCGTACATCGACGCGCGTTCCTTCAGCATGAATCCTTCGACGCCGCGCGCACGGCTTTCGTCGCGCAATTTCGCCAGTGCAGTCCAGTCGGATGCCGTCACGACCGGCGACACGCGCAAGACATTCACCGCAAGCGACGACGCGAGCGCGTCGAGTTGCGCGCGCCGCGCGTGCAGCGGCTCCATGCGCTGATCGCGGCCATCGATTTCGAGCAGATCGTAGGCAAGCAGCGCGGCGGGGGAATCGGCCAGCACTTTCTTCGTGAGCGACTTGCGCGTGATGCGCGGCTGCAGTCGCGCGAAGGGCAAGGGCGCGTCCGCGCCCGGTTCCCACGCGAGGATTTCGCCGTCGATCACGGTGCCGTCGGGCAACGCTTCGCCGAGCGACGCGAGCTCCGGAAAGCGCTCCGTGACGAGATCCTCGCCGCGCGACCAGATCCATACGCGGCCCGCGCGCTTCACGAGCTGCGCGCGTATGCCGTCCCATTTCCATTCGACGATCCAGTCGTCGGGCGAGCCGAGCGTCGCCGGATCGGCCTGCAGCGGATGCGCGAGAAAGAACGGATACGGCAGGCCGATATCGCTTTCGTGCGGCGTGTCGACGTCATCGCCTTCTGCTGCCGGCGCGATCAGCCGAAGATAGCGCGCGGCGCTCGGCTTCTCGCGCGAATCGGTCCAGCCGACCATGCGTTGCGCGATGCGCTTATGATCGACGCCCGCGACCTGCGCGAGCGCGCGCACGACGAGCTGCCGCGCGACGCCGACGCGAAAGCCGCCGCCGATCAGCTTCGTCAGCAGGAAACGCTCGCTCCAGTTGAGTTCGTCCCAGTAACTCAGAAGCCGCTCGCGCAATTCGGACGGATCCGCGCCGCGCAGCGTGAGGATGCGTTCCTCGATCCATTGCGCGAGTCCGAGCGACGATTCTCCCGACGCCGGCGGCAAAACGTGCGCGATGGTTTCAGCGAGATCGCCGACCGCCTGATACGACTCTTCGAAGAGCCACTCCGGCAAGCCCGCGCGTTCGCGGGCGAACTCGGTGAGCAGACGCGTCGGCACCGACTGGCGCGGCTTGCCGCCTGCGAGAAAGTACGACGCCCACGCGGCGTCTTCGGCTTGCGCGCCCGAGAAATACGCGATCAGCGCTTCGAGCTTTTCGTTCGTCGATGTCGTCGCGTCGAGCGCGGCGTAGAGCGTCGCGAAGCGCTTCATGATGTTTGCGCCATATCGGCTTCGATGGCGTCGTCGCCGTATTCGGTCGTGAACGCGCCCGCATCGAGGCCTTGCTCGTTGAGCCAGCGCACCATCGGCTCGATCTGTCCGTGCGTGACGATCACGCGCTCGGCGCCGCTCGCACCGATGGCGAGCTGCAGGCCGGGCCAGTCCGCGTGATCCGAGAGCACGAAGCCGCGATCGACGCCCTTGCGGCGCCGCGTGCCGCGCAGACGCATCCAGCCGGACGCGAAGGCATCGCTGTATTCGCCGAAGCGGCGCATCCAGGTGCTGCCTTGCGCGGACGGCGGCGCGACGATCAGCGCGCCTTTGAACGCGGCCTTGTCTTTCGCGGCGATCTCGCTGACGAGGCGCGTCGGCGGCAACGCGACGCCCGATTCGCGATACGCGCGATTGAGCGGCTCGACCGCGCCGTGACAGAAGATCGGACCGATGGCGGCATCGACGCCCGCGAGCACGCGCTGCGCCTTGCCGAACGAATAGCAGAACAGCACCGACGCGCGGCCTTGCGCCGCGTTATGCCGCCACCATGAGTCGATGCCGTCGAAGACATCGCGCGAGCTGTCCCATCGATAGATCGGCAGCCCGAACGTCGATTCGGTGATGAACGTATCGCAGCGTACCGGCTCGAACGGCGCGCAGGTCGGGTCGGGCTCGACCTTGTAATCGCCGGACGCGACCCACACGCGGCCCTTGTGTTCAACGCGCACCTGCGCCGATCCGAGCACGTGCCCGGCGGGATGCAGCGACACGCGCACACCGTTCACGACGATTGCTTCTCCGTAAGCGAGCGCTTGAACATCGATGCCCGGCAGCCGCGACAGCAACACGCCGACGCCGGGCTCGGCCGCCAGGTAATGCGTGTGCCCGAAGCGCGCGTGATCGGCATGCGCGTGCGTGATGACGGCACGTTCGACAGGCCGCCACGGGTCGATATGGAATTTGCCCGGCACACAGAAAAGACCCTCGGGCCGCGCGACGATGAGATCGGAAGAAGTGTCCACGAGTCGTTGATCGGTGCCGTGAATGAAAGTCACATGACAAGCGATCTCGCAGGCTATGTCCATGTGTTCGATTCTGGCAACAAAAGCACATGCCGTGCCCGTCATGGCGCTTTCACGAATTGCGTCTAGGGTGTAAAAGTTTGTTTAGCCCGAGCGCCTGTTCAGCGGCGGTCGTTCAGGCTGCTTGTCAGCGAAACACGCGCGCACGGGGCGCGCGCCGCAGTCTTCCTCCTATGCCGAACATGGACACGATGGTTGCGCCGACCGCCGCAGAAGCGGTCTGGATCGTCAGATTGCAGAGCCATCCGCAGTACGACTTCGTGCGGCTGAAGCGGGTGTTCACCGACCATGGCTCGCGTCATCAGGTCGTGCTCGTCGACGTGAGGAAGCTCCTCGCGTGCGCCGATCGCGACGACACCGACTACGTGCTCAAGGCCGTCGACGACTGGCACGCGGGCAAGGTGCGCGGCATCCGCGAGTTTCTCGATCCGGACAATCCGCGCGTGCCCGAAATGCCCTACGTGACGATCAGCGTGCGCCGCTCGCCCGGGCTGCTCGGGTTGCTGGGCGTGCATCGGGAAGGTGTCGTGGCGTTTCGCAACGGCCAGCATCGCGCGCGCTACATGGCCTATGCCGGCGCCTTGTTGATGCCGGTTGAAGTGCACGAGCGCGAGGCGTCCTTGCTGCGCGAGATGTGCGCGGCGCCGGATGCGTCGAATGCGGAGTACGGGGAGGGTTGAGCGCCGCCCGATTCGGCGCTGGACGAAGCTTAGTTGTGCGGTGCGATCGGGAGATTGGGTCAGACGGCGGTAAAACGCCGTGCTGGCCCTTGTGCTTGCTATGGCTTCAGTTGGCGGTCGCGGTCGCGTTGCGCAACGCCTGCATCGGCATCATCGCCGGCATGGTCGGGCGGATGATTTCGTCGGGACGCGTGCCGCCTTGCGCGGTGAATTCCCGGCCGAGATAGTCCAGCGCATAGTCGATGAAAAAGCGCGTCTTCGCGGGCAGATATTGCCGCCCCGGATATACGATCGACACTTTCATGTCGGGGTCGTCGATCGAATAGCCGTCGAGCAGGCGGACGAGCGTGCCGCTTTCGATGTCTGCCCGCACGATGCCTTCGGGAAGAATCGAGAAGCCCATGCTTTTCAGCGTGGCGAGACGCACCATCAGCGCGTTGTTGACCGTGTAGACCGGCGCGAGCGTGACCTGATCGGCGGCGCCGTGACGATGCCGGAAATGCCAGGTCTGGCTGCGCATTTCGTTCGGCAGTCCGACGGACGGCAACGTTTGCAGATCGGTCGGCGTGGCGGGCGTGCCGTGCTCGGCGACGAACGCGGGCGTCGCGACCGTCACGAGCGCGCTGGTGCCGACCGGCCGCTCGATGAGCGCGGTGCTCGACACCATGAACGCCGTGACGATGCCGACGTCATAGCCGTCCTCGACGAGATCGACATGGCGCTCCGCGAGCGTGAGCCGCACGTTGACCTTCGGATACACCTTGCGGAAGCCGTCGATGAGCGGCGTCAGCGTGAGCAGCGAAAGCGCGCTGGATGCAACGACGCGCAAAGTGCCGCTCGGCTCGCCTTCGGTGTGCGTGACTGTGGATTCCAGATGATCCAGTTCCTCCAGCAACGCGCGGCAGCCCTCGAGATAGCGTGTGCCCGCTTCCGTGAGAGACAGATTGCGGGTAGTGCGGTTGATGAGACGTGTTCGCAAATGCGCTTCGAGCATCGCGATTGCCCGAGTCACGAGCGCATTCGAGACATCGAGTTGTTGAGCAGCGCGGCGAAAACTCTCCGTGTCTGCCACGCGCACGAACACACGCATTGCATGGATCTGATTCATCATTTAGCCCTCTCAGGTTTTACCACACGGGCCGGACATGTTGTTCTAGGACAACTTTGTGTCCGGTTCTTGAATCTCGCGTTAAGTCGATAATATTTAGAGCTAACCAAATTTGCAATATCAAATTTCCATTGAGCGATAAATTTACCGCATCGTTATTGCCGCTGTTAATAGCGAAGACGCATGTTTCGAAAACTAATTTAGCGCTGTTCGAAATGCAATAGGTACGAAATGCATGTATTTCGTAAATCTTTCGCGAATTAGGACTGTATGGTTAATTTGCTTAAAAAACGGCATTTTCTGCGCGCTTTCCGCGTGCGAACGCATCGAAGTAACACTCAAGGCCGAAAGAGATTTTATATATCGCCCGGTAAATGCCGATTAAAACTTTTGGTGCAAACCCGTTTCTCTTTTCGGATATTGATGGATATATCGATGCCGCAATTACGTTCGAAATTCGAAAACACGGGTTGACGTCATGATTTGGACTCTGCTTGCGGCGCATCCTGAAATCGCCCTATTTTCGAGCCTCGCTATTGGTTATCTCGTCGGGTCCGTGAAGCTCGGCCCCATTCAGCTCGGCGGCGTTTGCGGCACACTCGTCGTCGCGCTGATTCTTGGACAAAGCGGCGCGCGCATTTCACCCGATCTCAAGAACATCGCATTCGCGCTCTTCATCTTCGCGCTGGGTTTCACGGGCGGCCCGCAGTTCTTCGCGAACATCGGGCGCGGCTGGCGTTACGGCGCGTTGTCGATCGTCGAGATCGTCGTCGTGGTCGCGCTCGTGCTCGGCGCCGCCGTCATATTGAAACTCGACGCGGGAACGGCGGCCGGCTTGCTTGCCGGCGGCGCGACGGAATCCGCGGTGATCGGCACGGCGTCGGAGGCCATCGGGCGGCTCGGCCTGTCCACGACAGATACCGCGCGGCTGCAGGCGAACATCGTCACCGCTTACAGCGTGAGCTATCTGTTCGGCCTCGTCACGATCGTGCTGTTCACGAGCCAGTTCGCGCCGCTCATCCTGCGCGTGAATCTGCGCGACGAAGCGGAGCGCGTGTGGCGCAAGCTGGGCGGCGACGGCGCGCTCGGCACCGGGCAGACGCCCGCCGCGCCGCCGCTCGCGGGCCGCGAGCTAAGGGTGACGGCCGCCGCGGGCCTCACCGTCGGCGACCTGGAGAAGCGCTTTCGCGACAACATCAGCGTGCAGCGCGTGCAGCGCGACCGCTCGGTCATCAAGCCGCAAGCGGCGGTCATGCTGAAGGCGGGCGATCTCGTCGTGGTCGGCGGGCGACGCGAGGCGCTGGTCGAGGCGATTCCCGCGATCGGCGAGGAAGTTTTCGGCAACGGCGTCTCCGATGTCTATGTCGAACGCACGGATGTGATGCTCACGCGGCGCGAACTGCACGGCCTCACGCTCGCCCAGGTGCGCGCCCGCGCCGCGCCCGCCGACGCCCACGGCGTCTTCGTCGCGGCCGTGACGCGTCTCGACAGCACGATTCCCGCGCTCGCCGGCACGCAGGTGCATCGCGGCGACGTGCTGACGCTCATGGGCAACAAGGAGGATGTCGCGCGCGGCGCGGCCAGGCTCGGCTACATCATCCGCGCGACGCAGAAAACCGACTTCGTGTTCCTCGGGCTCGGCGTGCTGCTCGGCATCGCGGTCGGGCGGCTGTCGGTACATGCCGGCGACATCGATCTCACGCTCGGGACGGGCGGCGGCTGCCTGCTCGCGGGGCTGCTGTTCGGCTGGATCCGCTCGCGTTATCCGCTGACCGGCTCGCTGCCCTCGGCGGCGGCGCAGATATTGAAGGACTTCGGCCTGTGCACGTTCATCGCGGCGGTCGGGCTGTCGGCGGGCCCGGACGCGTTGCGGCTCGTTCGCGAATACGGCATCGCGCTGCCGGTCGCGGGCATCGTCATCACGCTCGTGCCGGCGCTCGCGTCGCTCTTCATCGGACGATGGCTGCTCAAGCTCGACGTGCCGATGCTGCTCGGCGCGATCGCGGGGCAGCAATGCAGCACGCCCGCGATCAGCGCGCTCGTCGGCGTGACGGGCAACGCGACGCCGATGATCGGCTACACGATCACGTATGCGCTCTCGAACGTGCTGTTGCCGCTGCTCGGCCCGGTGATCGTCGGGCTCACGAGCAAACTGGGCTGACCGTATGGAATGGCTCCACGACATCTTCCAGAAAGCGCCGGAATCGGCGCTCTTTCTTTCGCTCGCGGCGGGTTATCTGATCGGCCAGATCAGCTTCGGCAAGTTTCAACTGGGCGGCGTGGGCGGCTCGCTGATCGCGGCGGTGATCGTGAGCCAGGCGGGCGTGCAGATCGACAACGGCGTGAAATCCGTGATGTTCGCCGTGTTCATCTACGCGGTCGGCTACGACTCCGGCCCGCAGTTTTTCAGCTCGATCAACCGCCGCACGCTGCGCGAAATCGCGATGGCGCTGTTCCTCGCGGTGACGGCGCTCGCGAGCGTGATCGTCTGCGCGAAGCTGTTCGGGCTCAACAAGGGGCTAGCGGCCGGACTCGCGGGCGGGGCGCTGACGCAATCGGCGATTATCGGCACGGCGGGCGATGCGATCGCGCGGCTCGGATTGCCCGCCGATCAGACCAAGGCGTTGCAGGCCGACGTCGCGGTCGCGTACGCGGTAACGTACGTGTTCGGCTCGCTCGGCGCGATCATCGTATGCGTGAACATCCTGCCGAAGTTCATGGGGCAGAGTCTCAGGGATGCGTCGATCGAAGCGGAGAAGGCGCTCGCGGGCGGGGCGTCCGGTCCCGGACCAGGGCAGATTTCGGCGTTGCCCGCGCTCGTCGGACGCACGTATCGCGTGACGCACGATGGCGCGGCGGGGCGCACGGTCGCGCACGTCGAAGTCGACGACCGGGACATGATCACCGTCGAGCGCATCCGGCGCGGCGGGCGCGCGCTGGAGCCTGCCGCGGACTTCGTATTGCGAGCGGGCGATATCGTGCTCGTCGTCGGGCGGCGCGAGGCGATGGCGGGCGCGACGGCGCACATCGGCGAGGAAATCGCGGACGCCGATGGCAGCAGCGTCGTCATGCAGAAGCGTCAGGGCGTGTTCACGAAGCGCGGGATGAACCACGTGAGCATCGCCGACGTGCGCGCGACGGTCGATCGCGACATTCGGCACGGCGTGTATATCCACGGCATCACGCGTGCGGGGCATCCGTTGCCGGTGCTGCCCGAGACGACGCTCGATCACGGCGATGTCATCACGTTCTACGGCGCGCCGCAGGACACGAAGCGCGCCGTCGATGCCGCCGGTTACGAACTGCCGTATTCCGACAAGACCGATTTCATCTACATGGGCGTGGGTATCGTGCTCGGGTTGCTGATCGGGCTGATCGTCGTCGATGCAGGCGGCGTGCCGCTCACGCTCGGCTCGGGCGGCGGCTGCCTGCTCACCGGTTTGCTGTTCGGCTGGATGCGCGGCAAGCATCCGATGTACGGCGTGATGCCGCCGGCCGCATCGCAATTGCTGAAGGATTTCGGACTGGCGGCGTTCGTCGCGGTGGTCGGGCTGAATTCCGGCTTGCAGGCGGTCGTCACGGTGAAACAGAGCGGGCTGACGATCTTCCTGCTCGGCGTGTTCGTCACGCTGTTTCCGCTCGTGCTGACGATGCTCTTCGGCCGCTACGTCCTGCGTTACGACAACGCGGCGCTGCTCGCGGGCGCGCTCACCGGTTCGCGCAGTGCGAATCCGGCGTTCGGCGGCGTGCTCGACAAAGCCGAAAGCGCCGCGCCGACGGTGCCGTTCGCGATCACGTATGCGTTGGCGAACGTGCTGCTGACCTTGCTCGGACCTTTGGTGGTCGGGCTCGTCTGAAGCGGCGGGCGTGCTCCTTGCGCCATAATCGGCGGACCTGCAAGGAGACTTCTTCATGGCTCAATCCAATGCGGCAACCGTCACGCTTCCGTCCGGCGAAGCGATTCCGAAACTCGGCCAGGGCACCTGGGAAATGGGCGAGCGCCCGAACGCGCGCAAGAGCGAGATTGCCGCTTTGCGCGAGGGCGTCGATCTCGGCATGACGCTCGTCGATACCGCCGAGATGTACGGCGAAGGCGAAAGCGAGAAGCTCATCGCCGAAGCGCTCGGCGACAGGCGCGACGAGCTTTTCATCGTCAGCAAGGTGTATCCGCATAACGGCAGCGAGCGCGGCGTGCAGAGCGCATGCGAGCGCAGCCTGAAACGCCTGAAGACCGATCGCATCGATCTGTATTTGCTGCACTGGCGCGGCGGCGAGGATCTCGAAGGCGTGATCGCGGGTTTCGAAAAACTGAAGGACGACGGCAAGATTCGCCACTGGGGCGTGAGCAACTTCGACACGGACGACATGGAAGAGCTCTTATCGCTCGATGGCGGCGACGCCTGCGCGACCGATCAGATTCTCTTCAACGTCGCGCGGCGCGGGGCGGAGTTCGATCTGTTGCCGTGGCTGCGTGAGCACCGCATGCCCGCGATGGCGTACAGCCCCGTCGATCACGCGCGTCTGCCGCGCGGCGGCGCGCTGGAACAGATCGCGGCGGCGCGCGGCGTGTCGGCGTTTCAGGTGGCGCTCGCGTGGGTGCTACAGCAGCCGCAGGTATTCGCGATTCCGAAAGCGTCGGATGTCGCGCACGTTCGCGAGAATCGCGCGGCGCTCGATCTTCACCTGTCCGCCGACGAGCTCGCGGACATCGATCGACAGTTCAAGCCGCCGAAGTCGAAGCGCCCGCTCGAAATGCTGTGACGACGCGCCGGATCACGTGCACGCGTGATGCGCGTGCACCGAGCCGAGCACCGCGACTTCCGCGGGCGTGCGCCTCAGATCGGCTTCGTTGACCTGCTTCGCATCGGCGAGGAAGTCGTCGACGATCGACGACACGGTCGTGTCCGCGAGACACAGCGATACGCGCTTCGTCTCGCCATCGGGCAGCGACGTGCGCTGCGACAGAAACAGCACGCCGTACTGATAACCGCGCACGATTCCGCGTACCGCGCCCACGCATTGTCCTTGCGCCGTGTTGTCGGACTTCGCGGCGCATTGCTGCGCGAGCGCGTAGGCCGAGAAAGTCGGATCGGACGCGCCGGGCGCCGGAGCCTGTGGTGCGGTCTGCGCCTGCGCGGCCGTCGCGACGCCGAAAGTCAGTGCGCAAAGCGCGGCGGAGAGGGCGGGTTTCATCGGTTGAATCCTCGTTGTTTTGAAGGTTGAACCGATGAGAGGCGCGCAACGCCGCTTTGGTTCCGACGAAAGCCTCAGCGCGCCTGACGCTGCAGCGTGCGCAATTCGTCGACGGGAATGTGGCAATGAATCGCGTGACCGTCGCCGGCGTCGCGGCACGGCGGCGTTTCGGTTTCGCAGATTTCGCCGATCTTGCGCGGACAGCGCGTATGGAACACGCAGCCCGAAGGCGGATTCGCCGCGCTCGGCAACTCGCCCGACAGCCGGATGCGCTTCGCGTGCGTCCCGTCGATCGACGGCACCGACGACAGCAATGCTTCGGTGTACGGATGCTGCGGTCCGTCGAATACGGCGGCCGCGCGCCCGATCTCCATGATGCGCCCGAGATACAGCACGGCGATGCGGTCCGACAGATAGCGCACGACATGCAAATCGTGCGAGATGAACACGTAGGAGACGCGGCGCTCGCGCTGCAGATCGGCAAGCAGATTGAGGATCGCGGCCTGCACGGAGACATCGAGCGCGGAAGTCGGTTCGTCGCACACGACGACGCGCGGATCGCCCGCGAACGCGCGCGCGATCGCGACGCGCTGCTTCAATCCGCCCGACAGTTGCCGCGTGCGCGAGCTCAGATAGCGCTCCGGCAGACGCACCGCTTCGGTCAGCGTGTGCAGGCGCTGTTCCTTCGCTTCGCCGTGCAACGCGGCGAGCTTCGACAGCGAACGCGCGATCAGTTGCCGCACGGAATGCGCGCGATTCAGCGCGGAATCCGGGTTCTGAAAGACGATCTGCAGCGACTTCACCTGTTCTTCGCTGCGCCGGGTCACGCGCTCGGGCAGCGCGGCGCCGTCGAGTTCGAGCGACGCGCCTTTGTCGGGCGATACGAGGCCGAGCAGCAGCTTCGCGAGCGTCGTCTTGCCGCTGCCCGATTCGCCGACGAGCCCGAGCGTTTCGCCCTGCACGAGATCGAGCGAGACATCGTGGACGGCGCGCACGTCTTCATCGCCGACGCGGAATGTCTTCGAGAGATTGCGCGCGGATAGCGCGAGCGGCTGATCGACACCGTCGGCATCGGCGACGGGCACCGGCGCTTCGTCGGCCGAGCGCGGCAGCGTTTCCGCGCGTTCGTGATAGTGACAGCGCGCCATCTGATCGCCGTGCGCCGACGCCACGCGATACGGCGGCGGCGCGTCCTTGAGACAACGCTCGTCGGCGAGCTTGCAGCGCGGCGCGAAAATGCAGCCCTGCGTGATCGATCCGGGCAGCGGGAGGGAGCCTGGAATCGTGTCGAGCCGGCCCGTTTCCTTGGCGCGCCCCGCACGCGGCAGACAGCGCAGCAGGCCGACCGTGTACGGATGACGCGGCTTGGCGAACACGTTGGCGGTCGTGCCTTCCTCGACGAGCTTGCCCGCGTACAGCACGCCGACGCGATCGCACATGCGCCCGATCACCGCGAGATTGTGGCTGATGAAGAGCACGGCCGTGCCCAACTCCGCACGCAATTGCGCGATGAGGTCGAGCACTTCGGCTTCGACGGTGGCGTCGAGGCCCGTGGTCGGTTCGTCGAGAATCAGCAGTTCGGGATTGCACGCGAGCGCCATCGCGATGACCACGCGTTGCTGCATCCCGCCCGAAAGCTGATGCGGATAACTCTCCATCACGCGTTCGGGCGATGCGATGCGCACGCGTCTCAGCATGTCGGCCGTGCGCGACAGCGCTTCGTCGGCGGATGCGCCCGTGACTTCGAACGCTTCGGAGACTTGCCGCGCGATCGTCAGCGACGGATTCAGCGCGCGTCCGGGATCCTGATAGACCATCGACACGGCGGTCGCGCGCATGCCGCGCAGCGCGTCGGCGTCGAGCGCGGCGACGTCGCGCCCGGCGATCGAAATGCGGCCAGCCTTCACGCGCCCGTTGCGCGGCAAGTAGCGCAGCACCGCGAGCGCGGCGGTCGACTTGCCGCAGCCCGATTCACCGACCAGCCCGTAGGCCTCGCCGCGCCTGACGCGCAACGTGACGTCCTGCAGCACGTCACGTTCGCGTCCGCGCGAACGGTACGCGACCGTGAGGCCGACGACCGTGAGCGCGTCGGCCTGATCGCCTTTCGCGGCGCCGAACGTGGGAAAAGCCGATGGCGGCGGTCCGTTCATCGGTCGAGCACTCCTTGCACGGCATCCGCGACGAGATTCACCGCGACGACCAGCGACGCGATCGCGGCGGCGTCGAAGACGACGGTCCACCACGCGCCGCCCGCCATCAGCGTATAGCTTTCGGACAAGGCGAGACCCCAGTCGGCGGACGGCGGCTGAATGCCGAAGCCGAGAAACGACAGCGTCGCGACGGCGAAGATCGCGTAGCCGAGACGCACGGTCGCCTCGACGATGATCGGCGGCAGCACGTTCGGCAGAATCTCCGCGAACATGATGTAGAGCGCGTTCTCGCCGCGCAATTGCGCCGCGAGCACGTAGTCGAGATGGCGCTCGCTCAGCACGGCGGCGCGCACGGTTCGCGCGGTGATCGGCGCGAAGGTGAGGCCGATGACGAGGATCACCGTCGTGTTGCTCGCGCCGACGGCGGCGAGCGCGAGCAGCGCGACGATCACGAGCGGCAGCGCGAGCAGCGCATCGATCACGCGGCCGATGGCGGCGTCGACCCAGCCGTCGAAATAGCCGACGACGAGCCCGAGCGCCGTGCCCGCCGCCGTGCCGAGCAAGGTCGCGAGCGGCGCGATCGTCAGAATGTCGCGCGAGCCGACGATCACGCGCGCGAACACGTCGCGACCGAGCTGGTCGGTGCCGAACCAGTGATCGCCCGAAGGCGCGACGAGCGAGTTGAGCGGATCGGACGCGTAGGGATCGTGCGGCACGAGCCAGTGGCCGAAGAGCGCGCACAGCACCCAGAAGAGCAGGATCAGCACGCCGATATCGAAGGTCGCGGAACGCACGAGCGCGCTCAACGCTTCGAAGCGGCGCGATTTCGGTGCGATAGCGGCCGCCGTGCTCATTTCGCTTCCCCGGTGCGCAGGCGCGGATTGAGCACGACGTAGAGCGCATCGGCGATCAGATTCGCCGCCGTATAGATCACGCCGATGGTCAACACGCCCGCTTCGAGCATCGGAAAGTCCTTCGCTTTTGCGGCGTTGTAGATCAGCGAGCCGATGCCCTGGTAGTGAAACAGCGTTTCCACGACGACGAGTCCGCCGATCATGTAGCCGAGCTGCGTCGCGGCGACGGTGACGGTCGGCAAAAGCGCGTTGCGCAGCACATGGCGCACGATCACGACGCGCTGCGGCAAGCCCTTCAGGATCGCGGTGCGCGTGTAATCGGCGTCGAGCGCTTCGACGGTGCCCGCGCGCGCCATCCGCGCGATGTAGCCGAAGAACACGAAGACGAGCGGCAGCACTGGCAGGATCAGATGTTCGAGTTGCGTGAAGAAGCCCGCGTCGGCAGGCGCGGTCGCTTCGATCGGCAGCCATTGCAGCCAGACGCCGAAGATCAGGATCAGCACGATCGACGAGACGAATTCCGGCACCACCGTCGCCGTCAATCCGCCGATGCTGATGACGCGATCGATCCATCGTCCCGAATGCAGCGCCGCGTACACGCCGCCCGCGATGCCGAGCGGCACCACGACGACGAACGCGAGCGCGCCGAGCTTCGCCGAATTCCACAGCGCGTTGCCGATGAACGGCGCCACGGGCGCGCGAAACGCGTAGGACTCGCCCATGTCGCCGCGCAGGAAATGGCCGATCCAGCTCGAATACTGCGTGAGAAGCGGCCGGTCGACGCCAAGCTGATGGTTGAGCGCGGCGACCGCGCGCGCGTCGGCGAGCGGGCCGAGAATCGCGCGGCCGACGTCGCCGGGCAGCAACTGGCCGCCCGCGAACACGATCATCGACAGAAGCCACAGCGTGACGAGCGCGAGCAAGAGCCGCACGCCGACGAAGCGCGCGATGCGCTTCATTCGGGCGAAGTCGGCGACGTGCGCCGTGGGCGTGATCGTGCTCATTCGCTTACGCCGAGATCGTCGCGCGGTCGAACCACATCTGCGAAATCGCGTTGAAGCGCACGCCGGAGACATTGGCGCGCGTGACGATCAGCTGGTCGTAGAAGTAGGGGATGACGACCGGCGTTTCGTCGAGCAGCAAATGCTGAATCTGCGCGGACAGCTTCTTCTGCGACGCGACGTCGAGCGCCGCGACGAACTGCGCGACGAGCTTGTCGTATTCGGGATTCTTGAAGTGCGCCGCGTTCCAGGTGCCGCCGCTCGTCAGCGGCGCGTTGAGGAACACGTTCGGCACGCCGCGATGCCCGTAATCGGTGATGCCGAGCGGCGAATCGAGCCAGTCCGACTTGCCGAACGTGCCCGAGCCGTAATAGAGGTCCTGACTCTCGACCTTCAACTGGATGCGTATGCCGATCGCCTTCGCCGCGTTCTGCACGACGACTGCGAGATCGGGAATCTCCATGTACTTTTCGGTCGTGAGCGTGACGTCGAAGCCGTTCGCGACGCCGGCATCGCTCATCAGCTTCTTCGCCTGCGCGATGTCGATCTTGCGTTGCGGCACGCTGAGATCGCTCGACGGAAAAACCGGCGCGAACGGGCTGTCGTTGCCGACTTGCGCGCGGCCGCGGAACAGGCCCTTCACGATGACTTCGCGATCGATCGCGAGCGCGAGCGCCTGACGCACGCGCTTGTCCTTGAACGGCGCCATGTCGCAGCGCATGTGCAATTGCCGATGCGAACTCGACTTCGTGCCGAGCACCTTGAATTGCGGATTCGTCAGCATCGCGACCCCGCCTTGCACCGTGAAGTCGCCCATCACGTCGGCCTGGCGGCCTTGCATCGCGAGAAGCTGCGCCTGTTGATCCGCGTAGAAGGAAAACTGCACGCGATCGGGCAGCGCTTTCTCGCCCCAGTAGTCGGGATTGCGCACGAACGATGCGCCCACTTTCGGCGTGTATTTCTCCAGCTTCAGCGCGCCCGTGCCCATGAACGTCTTCTCGTAAGGGCCGCTGAAATTCGCCGGGAGGATCACGGCGTTATACGTATCCGAGGAAACGTAATACGGGAAATTGCCATTGGGCGCGTCGAGATGAAACTCGACGGTGTGATCGTCGACGGCCTTCGCCGAATCCTTCGACAGCACGCCCTTCAGCACCGAAAGCGCAGCCGAGCCGGTCGCCGGATCGGACAGGCGGTTGAAGGTCGCGACGACGTCCTTCGCGGTCATCGGCTGGCCGTCGTGGAACTTCACGTTCGGGCGCAGCTTGAACGTCCACACGTCGCCCTTGGCATTCGACGACCACGACAGCGCGAGCGCCGGCTTGAGCGTCAGATGCTCGCTGTCGTCGTCGACGAGAAATTCGCCGGTCTGATTGATGAGCGCAAGCCCCGACGCATCGGTCACGGTGAGCGGATCGACGGCGCCCGCGGGCATCAGATGCGCGACGCGGATCGTGCCGCCCGGCTTGCCCGCGCCTTGCGCCCGCGCGCCCGGCATACCGAAGATGCCGCCCGCCGTGAGCGCGATGCCGAGCACGCTCGCATGGCGCAGCAACTCGCGGCGCGTGAGGCGTCCGGCCATGAACTCGTCGATCGCGTGATTGCCCAGTTCGCCCGCGCGAGGGCGGGCCAGTTCCAGAAGATGCGCGTCGGTCGAAGGTTTCTTCATCGTGTGCTTTTCCGTTGTCGTTGTTTGCTGGCCGTCGCCCACGCGCGATCGGCTCGACCGCGCCGTCGAGGTGCATTCGGGCATCGCTAGCAAGGAACGCGCCGCTCCATGACGCGCCCGTGCGCTTTTCAGTGATCGTGTGGATGCTTGTGAATCGGATCGACCCAATAGACTTCCTCGGGCTTCTCGACGGCATCGATGTTCAGATTCACCACCACCGCTTCGTTGTCGCTGCGCACGAGCACGCATTCGAGCGGATCGGCGGTGCTCGCGTTGATTTCCTGGTGCGGCACATAAGGCGGCACGAAAATGAAGTCGCCGGGACCGGCCTCGGCCGTGAACTCGAGATGCTCGCCCCAGCGCATGCGCGCCTGGCCGCGCACGACATAGATGACGCTTTCGAGCGCGCCGTGATGATGCGCGCCGGTTTTCGCATTCGGATGGATCGTGACCGTGCCGGCCCAGATTTTCTGGGCGCCGACGCGCGCCGCGTTGATGGCAGCCGCGCGGTTCATGCCGGGCGTCTGCGGCGTGTTGGTGTCGAGCTGATCGCCCTTGATGACCTTGACGCCGTGTTCGCGCCAATCGATGTGCTGATGTGGATCGCTCATGTCGCTCATGCCCGTGTATCGTCTGCGGATATGAAAAAGTCCGTTGCCGCCATCAAGGAAGCGAGCAACGGACTTCCGATACTACACGGTTCGATCGCGATTATTTCGCTTTCGAATTGATGATCGCTTCCGACACGTTCGACGGCGTCTCCGCGTAATGCTTGAACTCCATCGTGTAGGTCGCGCGGCCTTGCGTCAGCGAGCGCAGCGACGTCGAGTAGCCGAACATCTCGGCAAGCGGCACTTCCGCGCGCACGAGCTTGCCGCCGCCGCCCGCGATGTCCTCCATGCCCTGCACGATGCCGCGCCGGCCCGAGAGATCGCCCATCACGTTGCCCATGAAGTCCTCGGGCGTCTCGACTTCAACGGCCATCATCGGTTCGAGCAGCACGGGCTTCGCCTTGCGCATCGCTTCCTTGAAGGCCATCGAGCCCGCCATGCGGAACGCGTTTTCGTTCGAATCGACATCGTGATACGAGCCGAAGGTGAGCCGCACTTTCACGTCGACGACCGGATAGCCCGCGAGCACGCCGGCCTTCAGCGTTTCCTGAATGCCCTTGTCGACGGCGGGGATGAACTCGCGCGGAATCACGCCGCCCTTGATCTGGTCGACGAACTCGTAGCCCTTGCCGGGGTCCGGCTCCAGCGCGATCACGGCGTGACCGTACTGCCCGCGTCCGCCCGACTGCTTGACGAATTTGCCTTCGACATCCTCGACCTTGTTGCGCACGGTCTCGCGATACGCGACCTGCGGCTTGCCGACCGTCGCCTCGACGCCGAACTCGCGCTTCATCCGGTCGACGAGAATCTCGAGGTGCAGCTCGCCCATGCCGGAGATGATCGTCTGGCCCGATTCCTCATCGGTCGTCACGCGGAACGACGGATCTTCCTGCGCGAGACGGTTCAGCGCGATGCCCATCTTTTCCTGATCGGCCTTCGTCTTCGGTTCGACGGCCTGCGAGATCACCGGTTCAGGGAAGATCATCCGTTCGAGGATGATGACGTTCTGCGGATCGCAAAGCGTGTCGCCGGTCGTCGCTTCCTTGAGACCGACGGCCGCCGCGATGTCGCCCGCGCGCACCTCCTTGATTTCCTTGCGCTCGTTCGCGTGCATTTGCAGAATCCGGCCGAGGCGCTCCTTCTTGTCCTTCACCGGATTGAAGACCGTGTCGCCTGAATTCACGACGCCCGAATACACGCGGAAGAAGATCAACTGCCCGACGAAGGGGTCGGTCATGATCTTGAACGCGAGCGCGGAGAACGGCTCGTCGTCGCTCGGATGACGCTCCGCTTCCTCGTCGTCTTCCGTGTGGCCGAGAATCGCGGGCACGTCGACGGGCGAGGGCAGGTAGTCGATCACGGCGTCGAGCATCGCCTGGACGCCCTTGTTCTTGAACGCGCTGCCGCAGAGCATCGGTACGATTTCGTTGGCGATCGTGCGTTTGCGCAGCGCGCCCTTGATCTCGTCCTCGGTCAGGCTGTTGTGGTCTTCCAGATACTTCTCGAGCAGCTCTTCGCTCGCTTCGGCGGCGGCCTCGACCATCTTCTCGCGCCACTCGTGCGCGAGATCCTTGAGGTTGTCGGGAATTTCCTCGTAGGTGAACTTGATGCCCTGGCTCTCGTCGTCCCAGACGATCGCCTTCATCTTCACGAGGTCGACGACGCCCTGGAAGTGATCTTCCGCGCCGATCGGAATCTGGATCGGCACCGCGACGCCCTTCAGCCGGTCGCCGATCTGCCGCTGCACGCGAAAGAAGTCCGCGCCGACGCGGTCCATCTTGTTGACGAACGCGATGCGCGGCACCTTGTACTTGTTCGCCTGACGCCACACGGTTTCCGATTGCGGCTGCACGCCGCCGACCGAGTCGTAGACCATGCACGCGCCATCGAGCACGCGCATCGAGCGCTCGACTTCGATCGTGAAGTCGACGTGCCCCGGCGTATCGATGATGTTGATGCGATGTTCCGGATAATTGCCGGCCATGCCTTTCCAGAAGGCCGTCGTTGCCGCGGAGGTAATCGTGATGCCGCGTTCCTGCTCCTGCTCCATCCAGTCCATCGTGGCCGCGCCGTCGTGCACTTCGCCGATCTTGTGCGTCACGCCGGTGTAGAAAAGGATGCGCTCGGTAGTCGTAGTTTTGCCGGCATCGATGTGAGCGCTGATTCCGATATTCCGATAGCGCTCAATGGGAGTCTTGCGGGGCACGTGAACCTCCTGTGGTTTGAGTCGGCGCGGCGTGTGAAGCCAACGCGAATGCGTCGCGCCGAATCTTTTTAGGATAGCGCGTCGGCAGGCTCTTTGCAGGAATCCTGCCAGCCCGGCGCAAGCGACTTCCCGGACGCAAAAAAACCGGCGTGTCGTGCGACGACGCCGGTTGTTCGGGCGGGCAAGAAGCGCGTTACTGCGCGCGCGGCAAGCCTTTGATCTGCGTGCCCGGCTTGATGCCTTTCGCGGCAAACCATCCCTTCGGCATTTCGAGCGCATACACGCCGTTGTTGCGCGGGCAGTGGTTGTTCTCGGTTTCGGCCTGCATCTCGTCGATGTCGGTGATCGTGCCGTCCGCGCGGATGAACGCGATCGACAGCGGGATCAGCGTGTTCTTCATCCAGAAGCAATGCACGGCGTTTTCATTGAACACGAAGAGCATGCCTTCGTTCGGTGCGAGCTGCGTGCGATACATGAGACCTTGCTCGCGATCGGCATCGTTCGCGGCGACGGCGGCGTCGATCACATACATGCCCGCGGTCAGCTTTGCACGCGGAAAGTCGGACGGCTGCTTGGCGCCGGGCGGCATCGTCTGCGCCTGTGCGAGCGGCAATGCGGCGAAGGGCAGGGCAAGCGCGATCACGCATGCGCGCGCGAGCTTGCCGAGGTTGATTTGTTGATTGAAGAAGCGCGAGACGAGATTCACGGCAAAGCTCCCTTTCTGATCGATGGCTTGCGCCTGAGCCGGACAAACCCCGCGCATGTTACTCGATGCGCAGGCACAAAACAAAAGGGCAGACGCCTTGCGGCCATCTGCCCTTTGAACGCCGTAAGGACGGCGGTAATGCTCGTTCTTGACTTCGCTATACCGCCTCTTACAAAAAACTTACTGAGCTGCCGAAGCGGCTGCCGGAGCCGACGCAGCGGCTGCCTTCTTGTGCGACTTCGACGACTTGTGCGACGTCTTCTTGTGAGCCGACTTGTGAGCCGACGAAGCAGCTGCCGGAGCAGCAGCGGCCGGTGCCGAAGCTTCTTGTGCGAAAGCAGCGGTTGCGAACAGGCCAGCGACGAGAGCAGCGATCAGTTTGTTCATCTGTGAATCCTCAGCTTGAGTTAATTAACCAAACGACCCGGTCATTGAGTCATGTCGGTAAACGAGCCACCTACCTTTCGGTTGACACTCGACATCGATAATTCAAATTCGATGCGACTGTGAACGCTTGAACCTTTCAAACTCCCTGGAGCACACAGGTAGTTGTAATCAGTTATTCGCTCATGCCGGATAGCTTTATGCGGCATCTGACGCCCTTAACGCGTCGCGTGAAGAGTCGGTTGACGCGATTTACAGAGAAAATTGCGCGGCGACAAAAAAATATCGGCGGCGCGATATGCGCTACTCGATCTCGATGACAGCACGTTTAAACACATCGCACTAAACGATGCACACGGCGATGCACACGGCCGATATTCAGGATAGTTGAATGCGATTCAACGAACGCGTTGCCACGGCGCGCGCGGGGCAACCTCGACGGTCTCGCCCGGCGCGAGGCCGAGCGTGAAGATATCGAGCGCGCCGATCGCGACGCGTACGAGCCGCAAGGTCGGAAAGCCGACTGCAGCCGTCATGCGCCGCACCTGCCGATTCTTGCCTTCGGTGATGGCGAGCTCGATCCACGTCGTCGGGATGGCGGCGCGATAGCGGATCGGCGGATTGCGTGGCCAGAGCGCTTCGATGTCGCGTTCGTCGACGAATGCGCTGCGGCACGGCTGCGTCACGTAATCGCCGAGATCGACGCCTTTCGAAAGACGCGCGAGCGCGGCTTCGTCGGGCGCGCCTTCGACTTGCGCCCAATAGCGCTTTACCAGCTTGTGACGCGGCTCCGCGATGCGGGCCTGGAGCGCGCCGTCGTCGGTGAGGAGGAGCAGGCCTTCGCTATCGGCGTCGAGCCGGCCCGCGGGATACACGCCCGGCGTCTTCACCCAGTCGCCGAGCGACGCGCGCGTCTCGTGCGCCGAAAACTGGCAGATGGTGCCGAAGGGCTTGTTCAGGGCGATAAGTGACATGCGAGGCGCGCGGCGTGATCGGATGCGGCATCTTAAAGCATGCGCGCGGCGGCTTTCGGGCGCGCCGGGACAAGCCAGCATGGTTAGAATGATGAAGTGAACTTCATCGCGCGGGTTCATCGCCCGCGCATGCTGCATCGCATCGCTCTCTATCCAGTTTGCTTGCTTCCATTCAAGCCCGGCCTTATTTGGAGTCGACCATGCCGTATCAGCACATCAAGGTTCCGGAAGGCGGTGACAAGATCACCGTCAACGCGGACTTCTCGCTCAACGTCTCGGATCAGCCGATCATCCCGTATATCGAGGGCGACGGCACGGGCGTCGACATCACGCCGGTGATGATCAAGGTCGTCGATGCGGCGGTCGAGAAGGCCTACGGCGGCAAGCGCAAGATTCAATGGATGGAAATCTTCGCGGGCGAAAAGGCGACGCGCGTCTACGGCCCCGACGTGTGGCTGCCGGACGAAACGCTCGAAGTGGTGAAGGATTTCATCGTGTCGATCAAAGGGCCGCTCACGACGCCCGTCGGCGGCGGCATCCGCTCGCTGAACGTGGCGCTTCGTCAGCAACTCGATCTCTACGTGTGTCTGCGTCCGGTGCGCTACTTCAAGGGCGTGCCGTCGCCGGTGCGCGAACCGGAGAAGATCGACATGGTGATCTTCCGCGAGAATTCGGAAGACATCTACGCGGGCGTCGAATGGCCGGCGGATTCGCCCGAAGCGAAGAAGGTCATCAAGTTCCTGCGCGAAGAAATGGGCGTGAAGAAGATCCGCTTCCCTGATTCGTCGGGACTCGGCATCAAGCCCGTTTCGCGCGAGGGCACGGAGCGGCTCGTGCGCAAGGCGATCCAGTACGCGATCGACAACGATCGCCGCTCGGTGACGCTCGTGCACAAGGGCAACATCATGAAGTTCACCGAAGGCGCCTTCCGCGATTACGGCTACGCGCTCGCGCAGAAGGAGTTCGGCGCGGAACTGATCGACGGCGGCCCGTGGATGAAGGTGAAGAATCCGAAGTCGGGCAGCGATATCGTCGTGAAGGATGTGATCGCCGATGCGTTCCTTCAGCAAATCCTGCTGCGTCCCGCCGAATACGACGTGATCGCCACGCTCAACCTGAACGGCGACTACATCTCGGACGCGCTCGCGGCGCAGGTGGGCGGCATCGGCATCGCGCCGGGCGCGAACATGTCGGATTCCGTCGCGATGTTCGAGGCGACGCACGGCACGGCGCCGAAATACGCGGGCAAGGACTACGTGAATCCCGGTTCGGAAATTTTGTCCGCCGAAATGATGCTGCGCCATCTCGGCTGGTTCGAGGCCGCGGACCGCATCATTTCGTCGATGGAGCAGTCGATTCTTTCGAAGCGCGTCACGTACGACTTCGCGCGTTTGATGGAAGGCGCGACGCAAGTATCGTGTTCGGGTTTCGGAGAGGTGATGATCGAGAATATGTGAGGACTCACCTCGATTCGATGTGGTAAATAAAAACCCCGGAAGGCCTACGCCTTCCGGGGTTTTTATTTCGCGCACATGCCTCATATGCGTGCAACGCGCGAGGCATGAAAAAACCCGGCGCGAAGGCCGGGTTTCACGAGGCTAAGTCGATCGAACGGTCAGGCAGCGTCCTGAATGTTCGAAGCTTGTTTGCCTTTCGGTCCCTGGACGATCTCGAAGCTGACCTTCTGGCCTTCCTTGAGCGTCTTGAAACCGTTCATTTGAATCGCCGAGAAATGTGCGAACAGATCCTCGCCGCCTTCATCGGGCGTGATGAATCCGTAGCCTTTCGCGTCGTTGAACCATTTGACCGTACCAGTAGACATTCGTACTTCCCCTCTAACTCTTGTCGCACCCAGAGCACGCTCGAAAAGCTCGACGGCACACCCCACAATGTGAACCGCCCCCTCCTCACAAGCTCACCTCGGCCTCTTTTTTCGTCCGTGGTTGGCCCCCGGAAAAAAGTGCCAGTTTGATTGTTAAATCTCTTAAATCGGGTGTCAAGGAATTTTTGGGATAGCCGTTAAGCTCGTTGCAAAGAGCGCATTCGTAGGGTAATTCCTGCTTTGCGTGTGTGCTGCCGTCCAAGCAAGTCATCTTGAAAAGTCGCATAATCGACTCACTTGTGTGATACCCGGCGGCCCGCAGCGCTTGGTGCTCGGTTTGTTTTTTTTGAAGCTGTGCGATACTGGTTTCGACGAGGTGCAAGCGGGCCGCGCCGAAATGTTGGGCAGCGGCAGGATTCGATGGACGACACCTGTGCGAGTGCGGTTTTCAGCGACACATTCCGACCGGGCGGTCGGTGCTGGAGCGGCGATTGCGAGGACGTCCGTGATGTTTAGAATGGGTGTATGGCGATCAATCCCAACAAGCAGGATGGCACAGTACTGGAGCGGCAGGAGCAGAAGCTCAAGAAGCCGGCCATGTACAAGGTGGTGCTGCTGAATGACGACTTCACGCCGATGGAATTCGTCGTGATGATCGTGCAGGAATACTTCAATAAGGATCGTGAGACCGCGACGCAGATCATGCTCAAGGTTCATCGCGAAGGCAGGGGAGTTTGTGGGGTCTACACGCGAGACATTGCGTCGACCAAAGTTGAGCAAGTCGTTAGCCATGCACGGCAAGCGGGGCATCCGCTGCAGTGCGTGATGGAGGAAGCATGATTGCCCAGGAACTGGAAGTCAGTCTGCACATGGCGTTTATGGAAGCACGTCAGGCGCGGCATGAGTTCATAACGGTCGAGCACCTGTTGCTCGCCCTGTTGGACAATCCGACCGCGGCTGAAGTGTTGCGCGCCTGCGCAGCCAACATTGAAGATTTGCGTCAGAACCTGCGCAATTTCATTCATGACAACACGCCGACCGTGCCCGGCACGGACGACGTCGATACTCAGCCGACGCTTGGTTTCCAGCGCGTGATCCAGCGCGCGATCATGCACGTGCAATCGACTTCGAATGGCAAGAAGGAAGTGACCGGCGCGAACGTGCTGGTCGCGATCTTCGGCGAGAAGGACTCGCACGCGGTGTACTACCTGCAGCAGCAGGGCGTCACGCGTCTCGATGTCGTGAATTTCATTTCGCACGGCATTGCGAAGACGAATAGCGGCGACGCCGCCAAGGCGAGCAGCGAAGCGAATCCGGAATCGGAAGACGCCGCTGCGCAGAAGGAAACGCCGCTCGCGCAGTTCACGCAGAACCTCAACCAGCTCGCGAAGGACGGCAAGATCGATCCGCTGATCGGCCGTGAACTCGAAGTCGAGCGTGTGGTGCAGGTGCTGTGCCGCCGTCGCAAGAATAATCCGCTGCTCGTCGGCGAAGCCGGCGTCGGCAAGACGGCGATCGCCGAGGGCCTCGCATGGCGCATCACGCGCGGCGAAGTGCCGGACATCCTCGCCGATGCACAGGTCTACTCGCTCGACATGGGCGCGCTGCTCGCCGGTACGAAGTATCGCGGCGATTTCGAGCAACGTCTGAAGACGGTGTTGAAGGAACTGAAAGAGCGTCCGCACGCGATTCTGTTCATCGACGAAATTCATACGCTGATCGGCGCGGGCGCGGCATCGGGCGGCACGCTCGACGCATCGAACCTGCTGAAGCCGGCGTTGTCGTCGGGTCAGTTGAAGTGCATCGGCGCGACCACGTTCACGGAATATCGCGGCATCTTCGAGAAGGACGCGGCGTTGTCGCGGCGTTTCCAGAAGGTCGATGTCACCGAGCCGTCCGTCGAACAGACGGTGGCGATTCTGCGCGGCCTCAAGACGCGCTTCGAAGAGCATCACGGCGTGAAGTATTCGTCGGGTGCGCTGTCGGCGGCGGCGGAACTGTCGGCACGATTCATCACGGACCGTCATCTGCCGGACAAGGCCATCGACGTGATCGATGAAGCGGGCGCGGCGCAACGCATCCTGCCGAAGTCGAAGCAGAAGAAGACCATCGGCAAGAGCGAGATCGAAGAGATCATCTCGAAGATCGCGCGCGTGCCGGCGCAGAGCGTGTCACAGGATGACCGCAGCAAGCTCCAGACGCTCGATCGCGACCTGAAAGCCGTCGTGTTCGGTCAGGATCCGGCGATCGACGCGCTGTCGGCGTCGATCAAGATGGCGCGCGCGGGTCTCGGCAAGCTGGACAAGCCGATCGGCGCGTTCCTGTTCTCCGGCCCGACGGGCGTCGGCAAGACGGAGGTCGCGAAGCAGTTGGCGTTCACGCTGGGCATCGAACTGCTGCGCTTCGACATGTCGGAGTACATGGAACGCCATGCGGTCAGCCGTCTGATCGGCGCGCCGCCGGGCTATGTCGGTTTCGATCAGGGCGGTTTGCTGACCGAAGCCGTCACGAAGAAGCCGCATTGCGTGCTGCTCCTCGACGAAATCGAGAAGGCGCATCCGGACATCTACAACGTGCTCTTGCAGGTGATGGACCACGGCACGCTGACGGACAACAACGGCCGCAAGGCGGATTTCCGCAACGTCATCATCATCATGACGACGAACGCGGGCGCCGAGGCAATGGGCAAGGCGGTGATCGGCTTCACGTCGCGACGCGAGTCGGGCGACGAAATGGCCGACATCAAGCGCATGTTCACGCCGGAGTTCCGCAACCGTCTGGACCAGATCATCAGCTTCCGTTCGCTGGACGAGGAAATCATCCTGCGCGTGGTCGACAAGTTCCTCATGCAACTGGAAGATCAGTTGCACGAGAAGAAGGTCGATGCGGTCTTCACCGATTCGCTGCGCAAGCACCTGGCGAAGCACGGTTTCGATCCGCTGATGGGCGCGCGTCCGATGCAGCGTCTGATTCAGGACACGATCCGTCGCGCCTTGGCCGACGAGCTCCTGTTCGGCAAGCTGGTCAACGGCGGCCGCGTGACGGTCGATGTCGATGCGGACGACAAGGTGCAGCTGACGTTCGACGAAAACTCGGCGCCGCCGCGCAATCCGAATCCGGAAGCGATCGAAGTGGATTAACGCGTTTAAGGCGGGACGATAAGCGTGGACTCGAAAGAGCCCACGCTTTTTTTTGCGCGTTTCACAACAAGCCGTTCCATGCTCAAGCATGTTTAATGTATCCGTGTCCCATCGCATGAGTCTCGAAGTCCAGATGATGCGCGGAAACGAGCAAGCGCGTCTTCTGTTTGCGTCCTCACGGGTTGAGCGTTCCGACCATGATGTTAATCGAGCTGATGGTTACGATGCGCAAGTCTTTATCTCCAGTTGCACCTGAGAGCCGAAACTTGCCGTGTTCCCCGTTATTGCTGTGAAACGAGACTGCCGATGAGGGTTTTACGAAGTCCGGCGACACTCCGAATATGGTGAAAAATCTCCAGCCGATTCCTTGCATGCACGACGAATCGTGGTGATCGTCGGGGCTCGCCAGTACGGTTTCCAGAGGCGGGGGCGGAAGCGGGCCAAGGATGATTTCCTCGCAGTCATTGCCGTGTATGTCTGCATCTACTTGAATGGCGACAAGGTAGAACAGGCCGTTATACGACGTCGGAAACATTTGCGCGGTGTAGGTGTTGGAGTAGAAACTCACTTGAGCCACATCGAGCTTACTTACTACGGTAGAAGTTGTTTCGCCCAGAAGCGCCTGCCCATCACCCGTCAAGCGATGAACTCGATGCTGTCTCGAGCAACGCGCCGAGATAGCTGCAGTTATGTTGATGGAGATAGTCCGCGCGTTCTTTTGCTGTAGGGAGTTATAGGTTTGTAATGTCAAAATAACTGTGAAGGTTTGTAATACGCGCAAGCGATTTGATTGCGAGAATTTTCCTATTTGAAAGTTCGATATTTTGGATCGTTAAACAAAAACGCGGATTATCTAAAAGATAATCCGCGTTTCATCGGTAATCGAACTGATCAGTGGGACGATCTATGTCTCGTCCCAGCGCGAGTGCATTCGCTTTCAGTGTTTCCCGGTACTTCCAAATCCACCAAGCCCGCGCTCGCTCGCTTCGAAATCATCGACGATATTGAACTGCGCCTGCACGACCGGCACGATCACCATCTGTGCGAGACGCTCCATCGGGTTCAGCGTGAACGCGGTGTCGCCGCGATTCCACGTCGAAACCATCAGTTGGCCTTGATAATCCGAATCGATCAGCCCAACGAGATTGCCGAGAACGATGCCATGCTTGTGACCCAGACCCGAGCGCGGAAGGATCATCGCGGCATAGCCGGGATCGGCGAGATGAATGGCGAGGCCGGTCGGCACGAGCACGGTCTGATGCGGCTCGATGACGAGCGGCGCATCGAGGCACGCGCGCAGATCGAGGCCCGCGCTGCCGGGCGTGGCGTAGGCGGGCATGAAGTCGCGCATGCGCGCATCGAGAATCTTGACGTCGAGTTTCATAAATCGAGGCGTTATTGAATGGAATGGCCGAGCTCGAAAGCATCGGCGGGAAGTCGATAGGAGCGCGTGCGCGCGGCGTCGAGTTCGGTCACGACAACAGCGTGCCGCCGGTCTTCGGCGCGCGTTTTGCGATCTCCGCGATCAGCGTGCGCGCGAGTTCCTGCTTGCCGGCGCGCGGCAGCGGTGTCGTGCCGCTTTCTTCGAACAGCACGACTTCGTTGTCGTCGCGTCCGAACGTGAGCTGTCCGATATTGCCGATCAGCAGCGGCACGTTCTTGCGCTTGCGTTTCTCATCGCCATGAACCTCGAGATTGCCGCTTTCCGCCGCAAAGCCGACGCAAAAAGGCGGATTCGGCAGCTTCGCCACCGACGCGAGAATGTCCGGATTCTCGATGAAGTTGAACCTCGGCAACGCGTCGGCGGTCTTTTTGATCTTCTGTTCGCTGACGTGATCGACGCGCCAGTCCGCCACCGCGGCGACCGCGATGAAGATGTCGGTGTCAGGGGTCGCGGCCATCACCGCATCGTGCATTTCCTGCGCGGTCTGCACGTCTTCGCGATACACGCCCCACGGCGTCGGCAGGGAAACCGGACCGGCGACGAGATGCACGTCCGCGCCCGCCTGCGCCGCCGCGCGTGCGAGCGCGAAGCCCATCTTGCCCGACGAACGATTGGTGATGCCGCGGACCGGATCGAGCGGCTCGAAGGTCGGACCGGCGGTAATCAGCACGCGCTGGCCGCGCAGAATCTTCGGCTGAAAGAACGCGCAGATCGCTTCGAACGCGGCTTCCGGCTCGATCATGCGGCCGTCGCCGACTTCGCCGCACGCCTGCGAGCCCGAATCCGGACCGAGCACTTCGACGCCATCGGCGCGAAGCTGGCTGACATTGCGCTGCGTCGGCGGGCTTTGCCACATCTGGCGGTTCATCGCGGGCACGACGAGCAGCGGGCAATCGCGCGCGATGCACAGCGTCGAAAGCAGGTCGTCGCACATGCCATGCGCGAGCTTCGCCATGAAGTCGGTCGAGGCGGGCGCGATGACGATCGCATCCGCTTCGCGCGAAAGATCGATGTGCGGCATGTTGTTCGGCATGCGCGCATCCCACTGCGACGTGTACACGGGACGGCCCGACAGCGCCTGCATCGTGACGGGCGTGATGAACTGCGTGGCCGCTTCCGTCATCACGATCTGCACGGTTGCGCCGGCCTTGACGAGCAGGCGCGTCAGTTCGGCGATCTTGTAGCAGGCGATGCCGCCGGTCAGTCCTAAAACGAGATGTTTGCCCGCGAGTTCCAACTTGCCTCCATCGCAAAAGAACACGGCTCCGTGAGAGGAGCCGCGTCGTGAATATCAACGTGAACCGCGCACGCGCCGCAGTTCGTCGAAAATCAGCAGGACCGCGCCGACGGTGATCGCGCTATCGGCGAGGTTGAACGCCGGCCAGTGCCACGCGTTCACATGAAAATCCAGAAAGTCGATGACGTGCCCGTACGCAATCCGGTCGATGACATTGCCGATCGCACCGCCCATGATGAGCGACAACGCCGTGCAGAACATGCGCTGCCCCGAATGGCGCTTGAGCAGATAGCAAATCACGATCGCCGCGACGACGCCCAACGCCGTGAACGCCCAGCGCTGCCAGCCGCCCGCCATCGCGAGGAAGCTGAACGCCGCGCCGCGGTTGTAGACGAGCAGCAGATTGAAAAAGGGCGTGAGCGCATGCGGATCGCCATAGGCGAACACGCGCTGCACGGCGATCTTCGTCAACTGGTCGAACAGAATGACGATGAGCGCGACGCCGAGCCACGGCGCGAGCGAACCGCTGCTCGCGGTTCTAACGGAAGTTTGCTTTGCCATCGTTCGAGCCATTTATGCCGCGCCTCGCGTTTCGCCTGCGCCGAAGAGATTGGAGAAGCAGCGGCCGCAGAGGCCCGGATGTTCCGGGTGCGAGCCGACATCGGCGCAATAGTGCCAGCAGCGCTCGCACTTCATGTAGCTCGACGCGGCGACATCGACGCCTTCTTCTGCTTCGCTCGCCACCTTTTCCACTTGCGCCGACGACGTGATCAGCACGAAGCGCAATGCATCGCCGAGACTCGCGAGTGCGTCGTAACGCGCGCCGCTCGCACGAACCACGACTTCCGCCTGCAGCGACGAACCGATCTGATTGGCCGTGCGCGCTTCTTCGAGCGCCTTGGTGACGTCGCCGCGCGCGCTGCGGATGAGCGTCCACTTGTCGAGCAGATCGCCGCCGTTCGCGATCTCCGGATACGTCGCGAAGACTTCCGTGAAGATCGTTTCCTGACCGGGCTTGAGCACCTTGTACGCTTCTTCGGCCGTGAACGACAGATACGGCGCGACGAGACGCAACAAGCCGTGCGCGATATGGAACAGCGCGGTTTGCGCGCTGCGGCGCTCGCGCGAATCGGGCTTCGTGGTGTAGAGGCGATCCTTCAGCACGTCGAGATAGAAGCCGCCGAGGTCTTCCGAGCAGAATGTCGCGATCTTCGCGACGACCGGATGGAATTCGTACTTCTCGTAGTGCGCGAGGGCGTCGTCCTGCAGATTGCGCGTGAGCGCGATGGCGTATCGATCGATTTCGAGCCAGTCCTGAACCGGCAGCGCGTTCTTGTCGAAATCGAAGTCCGACAGATTCGCGAGCAGGAAGCGCAGCGTGTTGCGGATACGGCGATACGTCTCCGTCACGCGCTTCAGGATTTCCTCGGAGATCGCGAGCTCGCCCGAATAGTCCGTCGATGCGATCCACAAACGGATGATTTCCGCGCCAAGGCGATTGGACACTTCGTGCGGATCGATGCCGTTGCCGAGCGACTTCGACATCTTGCGGCCTTCGCCATCGACGGTGAAGCCGTGCGTGAGCAGCGCGTCGTAGGGCGCGCGGCCGTCGAGCATCGACGCGGTGAGCAGCGACGAATGGAACCAGCCGCGATGCTGGTCCGAGCCTTCGAGATAGAGATCGGCCGGAAACTGCAGCGAATCCTTGTGCGAGCCGCGCAGCACGTGCCAGTGCGTCGTGCCGGAATCGAACCACACGTCGAGCGTGTCGCGGTTCTTCTCGTACATGTTGGCTTCGTCGCCGATCAGTTCGCGCGGATCGAGCGATTGCCACGTTTCGATGCCGCCTTCCTCCACACGCTTCGCCACTTCTTCCAGCAACTCCAGCGTGCGCGGATGCAGCTCGCCGGTTTCCTTGTGCACGAAGAACGCCATCGGCACGCCCCACTGACGCTGACGCGAAAGCGTCCAGTCCGGGCGATTCGCGATCATGCTGTAAAGACGCTGCTTGCCCCATGACGGATAAAACGCCGTGTTCTCGACGCCTTCCAGCGCGATCTCGCGCAGCGTGCGGCCGCCGTCCTTCGGCTTCACGTCCATGCCGGCGAACCATTGCGAGGTCGCGCGATAGATGATCGGCGTCTTGTGGCGCCAGCAGTGCATGTAGCTGTGCGTGTACTTTTCGCTCTTGAGCAGCGATCCCGCGCCTTCGAGCGCTTCGACGATCTGCGGATTCGCCTTCCAGATCGACAGCCCGCCGAACAGCGGCAACGATTCGATATAGCGGCCATCGCCCATCACCGGGTTGATGATGTCCGAGTCCGGCATGCCGTGCGCCTTGCACGACACGAAGTCTTCCACGCCATACGCCGGCGACGAATGCACGATGCCCGTGCCGCTTTCCGTCGTCACGTAATCGCCGAGATAGACCGGCGCCGTGCGCTTGTAGCCCGGATGCGCTGCCGCGAGCGGATGGTGGAAGCGCAGGTTCGCGAGCTTTTCGCCGGTCGTCGTCGCGATGACTTCGCCCGTCAGGCCGTAGTTCTGCAGGCACGCTTCGACGCGCTCCTGCGCGAGGATCAGGAGACCGCGCGGCGTATCGACGAGCGCGTAGACGATCTCCGGATGCACGTTCAGCGCCTGGTTCGCGGGAATGGTCCAGGGCGTCGTCGTCCAGATGACGATGCCGCCTTCCGTCTTCGGCAGCGCGGGCAGGCCGAACGCCTGCGCGGTCTTCTCCGGTTCGGCGAACGCGAACATGACGTCGATGGTCGGATCGGTCTTGTCCTTGTATTCGACTTCCGCTTCGGCCAGCGCCGAGCCGCAGTCGAAGCACCAGTTTACCGGCTTCAGGCCGCGGAACACGAAGCCCTTCTCCATGATCTTGCCGAGCGCGCGGATCTCGCCCGCTTCGTTGGCGAAGTTCATCGTCTTGTACGGATTGTCCCAGTCGCCGAGCACGCCCAGGCGCCGGAAGCCGACCTTCTGTTTTTCGATCTGCTCGCCCGCATACGCGCGCGCCTTCCGCATCACTTCGATGGCGGGCAGCGTCTTGCCGAACTGCTTTTCGATCTGGATTTCGATCGGCATGCCGTGGCAGTCCCAGCCCGGCACGTAGACCGCGTCGAAGCCCGCGAGATTGCGCGCCTTGACGATCATGTCCTTCAGGATCTTGTTGACGGCGTGACCGAGGTGGATGTCGCCGTTCGCATACGGCGGGCCGTCGTGCAGGATGAACTTCTTGCGGCCCTTCGACGCCGCGCGGATCTTCTCGTAGATCTTGTTGTCCTGCCACTCCTTGACCCACGCGGGTTCGCGCTTGGGCAGGTCGCCGCGCATCGGGAAGGGCGTGTCGAGCAGGTTGACGGGATACTTCGAGGAGGCTTTTTCTTTCTTGTCGCTCATGGGTGACTCAGTGAATTCGGTGAGACGGCGCTCGTCTTTTAGCGCGCGGTGATTCGGAAGCGGGGCAGCGGACGGCACAAGAACGCGCCGCACGCTCACCTAATTCGGTCGGTCGCCGAGATGGCGAAGCCCGTCGCGCGGCTGCCGGCGTTGCTCGCGGGCGGCAGGCCGAAGTACGCGCGCGCGTTGTCGACGTCTTTCGCGATGGCGCGGCCGAGCGTTTCGAGGTCGACGTACTTCTCCTCGTCGCGCAGCTTCTTCAGGAATTCGACGCGCACGAGCTTGTCGTAGGCGTCGCCGTGCCAGTCGAGCACGAACACTTCGAGCAGCACGCGGCCGGAATCGTCGACGGTCGGGCGCAGGCCGAGGCTCGCGACGGCGGGCAGCGGTTCATCGGCGAGGCCGTGCACGCGCACGACGAAGATGCCCGCGAGCGCCGGCCGTTTGTGCGCGATCGGCAGATTCAGCGTGGGAAAGCCGAGATCGCGTCCGAGCTTCGCGCCGTGCACGACGTGACCGCTGATGACATACGGGCGCCCGAGCGCGACTTGCGCCGCGTCGAGATCGCCCGCGACGAGCGACGCCCGCACCGACGACGACGATATGCGCGTGCCGTTCGGATGCGCGACTGTTGCCATCTGCTCGACTTCGAAGCCGTATTTCTCGCCGGCGGCTTTCAACGACTCGAAATTGCCCGCGCGTTTCGCGCCGTAGCAGAAGTCGTCGCCGACCATGACCCAGCGCGCGTGCAGGCCATCGACGATGACGTTCTTCACGAACGTATCCGGCGATTGTCCCGCGAACGTCTTGTTGAAATGCTCGACCACCACGCGATCGACGCCGTTGGTGCGCAGCGCTTCGAGCTTGTCGCGCAGCATCGCGATGCGCGGCGGCGCGCCCGCCGGATTGAAGAACTCGCGCGGATGCGGCTCGAAAGTCATCACGCAGACCGGCAGGCCGCGCGCGTCGGCGGCTGCCCGCACGTGCGCGAGCAGCGCCTGGTGGCCGCGATGGACACCGTCGAAATTGCCGATGGTCAGTGCGCAGGGCGCCCGGCTTTCGGCATTGGGGAGGCCGCGAAAGACTCTCACGATAGGCGATGGTCGGTGGGAGGGGCTGATGCTGCAAAGCGTTAGATTATAAACGCTCGCAAGGAGGGACGGGCGCGAGCGCCCCGGCGCGATGCCTGACCGAACCCGTTTGGCACGATTCTCGCACCCTTCGAATGATAAAATCCGCGGATGAAAAAAATCGTCATTCTGATCTCCGGACGCGGGAGCAACATGGAGGCCGTCGTGCGTGCATGCGCGCGCGAAGGCTGGCCGGCTCGCGTCTGCGCGGTCATTTCCAACCGGCCCGATGCCGCCGGGCTAGGCTTCGCGGCCGCGAACGGCATCGAAACGAACGTGGTGGATCATCGTCAGTTCGACGGTCGCGAATCGTTCGATGCCGCGCTCGCGCGTGAAATCGATCGCTTCGAGCCCGATCTCGTCGTATTGGCCGGCTTCATGCGCGTGCTGACCGACGCCTTCGTCGGGAAATATGCCGGGCGCATGCTCAACATTCATCCGTCGCTGCTGCCGTGTTTTCCGGGCTTGCGTACGCATCAGCAGGCGCTCGACGCAGGCGTGCGCGTGCACGGCGCAAGCGTGCATTTCGTGACGCCGACGCTCGATCACGGGCCGATCGTCGCGCAAGGCGCGGTGCCGGTCGTCGCCGGCGACGATGCCGCCGCGCTCGCCGCGCGCGTGCTCAAGGTCGAGCACGACATCTATCCGCGCGCGGTGCGCTGGTTTATCGAAGGGCGTCTTTCTATCGAAGGGGAGCGCGTCGCGCTCACGCCGTCTGAGCCGCAATGGCTCTTTGCCGACATTGCCGGGGAGGGCGTATGAGGCTGCATGGATTTCTGATCGGACAAACCGAAACGCTGCTTGCGGACGTGCTCCGCTTTTCCGGCCCCGCCGATGCCGCGACGAGCCGCTTTTTCCGCGCGCATCCGAAGCTCGGGCACGGCGAGCGCGGCGTGATCGCCGAGGCGGTTTTCGCGGTGCTGCGCCGGAAGATGGAGTTTTCGCATCTCGCGGAAAGCGGCAGCGGCAACCAGGCGCGCCGTCTGGCGCTGCTCGGGCTGATGCAGACGGCCGGGCTCTCCGCGCTGAAGCCGTTCGTCTCGGCCGATGAGTATCAATGGCTCTCGCAAGTCTCGAAGATCGATCCGGCGAGCTTGCCGGTGCGCGTGCGGACCAACCTGCCGCAGTGGATCTACGACGCGATGGGCAAGCGCTTCGAGCCGGAGGAACTCGCGCAGCTCGCCGCCGCGCTGAACTATCCCGCGCCGCTCGATCTGCGCTCGAATCCGATCAAGGCGGATCGCAAGGTCGTGCTGAAGGCGCTGACCGAAGCGGGCATCGACGCCGGCGAAATGCCGTTCGCGCCGTTCGGCATCCGCGTGGACGGCAAGCCGGCGCTCACGCGTCTCGCGCCGTTCCAGGAAGGCTGGATCGAAGTGCAGGACGAGGGTAGCCAGTTGCTCTGCTCGCTGATGGCCCCGCGCCGCGGCGAAATGATCGTCGATTTCTGCGCGGGCGCGGGCGGCAAGACGCTCGCCCTCGGCGCGATGATGCGCTCGACCGGCCGTCTCTACGCCTTCGACGTGTCCGATCGCCGGCTCGCGAAGCTCAAGCCGCGGCTTGCGCGCAGCGGTCTGTCGAACGTGAATCCGGTGCTGATCGACAGCGAGCACGACGCGAAGATCAAGCGTCTCGCGGGCAAGATCGACCGCGTGCTCGTCGATGCGCCGTGCTCGGGCCTCGGCACGCTGCGTCGCAATCCGGATCTGAAGTGGCGCCAGTCGCCCGCGACCGTCGCGGAACTCACGCCCAAGCAGCTCTCGATCCTGTCGAGCGCCGCGCGCCTCGTGAAGACCGGCGGCCGTCTCGTCTATGCGACCTGCTCGATGCTCGAAGCGGAGAACGAAGACGTCGTGAAGCAGTTCCTCGAGACGCATCCGAACTTCCGCGTCGTGCCCGCGCGCGACGTGCTGGCGGAACAGCGCATCGATCTCGATACGGGCGAATTCCTGTCGCTGTGGCCGCACAAGCACGGCACCGACGGCTTCTTCGCGGCGGTGCTGGAGCGCGTGCCGGACGCCGCAAAAGCGCCCAAAGCGGCCGAAGAAACCGCTTAAGCAATGCAGAACCACTTCCTGAACGAACTCTCCGCGCGGCTCTTCCGCGATTTCGGCGAGCCGGAAGTGATCTGGCAGGTGGCCGCGCTCGTCGGCCTGCTCGTAGTGGCGTGGTGGTGCGCGCGTCTGCTTCGCAAGAAGCTCGATGCGCGCCGCCAGTCGCGTTTCGAAGCCGTGCGCTTCGGCGCGGAAAGTCTCAACAAGGCGCTGTTTCCGTTGCTCGGCACGGTTTTCGTGTCGATCGCGCAGGTCGTGCTCGCGCCGTTCATCCATACGTCGCTGTTGCGGCTCGCGCTCGTGCCGCTGTGCGGCATCACCGTCATCTACACGATGCTCTACGTCGCGCGGCGCGCGTTCAGCCGCGGCCAGACGGAGCACGAGGCGAACGCGCTGCTGTATCTGTTCGAGAAACTCGTCACCGTGATCGTCTGGGTGACGATGGTGCTCACCGTCATGGGCATCCAGGACGACGTCGTCCACTGGATGGCGAGCGTGCGCTTCAACTTCGCGAACGCGCACATGACGCTGCTCTCGCTCGCCTCGGGCGTGCTGTGGGTGTGCGTGACGCTGATCGTCGCGATGTGGGCGGGCGCGCTGCTCGACGACCGCCTGATGCGCGCCCGCTCGCTCGACGCGAATCTCAAAGTGGTGCTCGCGCGCGTCGGCCGGGCGCTGATGATCCTCGCCGCCATTCTGGTGAGCTTGTCGATCGTCGGCATCGACATCACGGTGCTCGGCGTGTTCGGCGGCGCGCTCGGCGTCGGGCTGGGCTTCGGCTTGCAGAAGATCGCGAGCAATTACGTATCGGGCTTCATCATTCTGCTGGACCGCTCCTTGCGGCTCGGTGACATGATCAATGTCAGCGGAAATCAGGGCACGGTCACGCAGATTCGCACCCGATACACGGTGGTGCGCGGCCTCGACGGCATCGAAACGCTGATTCCGAACGAAAAGCTCATCACCGACGTGGTGCAGAACCATTCGTCGTTTCTCACGCGCGGCAACGCGAAGATCGCGGTGCAGGTGAGCTATCGCTGCGACGTCGAACGCGCGATGCAGTTGCTCGTCGAAGCAACGCAGGGCGTCGAGCGCGTGTTGCAGGACCCGGCGCCCGCGGCGCTGCTCGCGAGCTTCGGCGCGGACGGAATCAACCTCGAACTGAGCTTCTGGATCGAAGAGGCCGCCAAAGGTACAGGCGGCGTAAAGTCGCACGTAAATCGGGCGGTTTGGCGGTTATTCTGTGAGCATGGCATTGAAATCCCGTACGCTCAGCGCGAGATAAGGATTATCGACGGCGTGCCCCGCCCGGGCGGCGAATCGGTACTTAATGCCGGAAGCGGCGGTGAAAGCGCTGCGCCTGCCGCCTGATCGCTGATCGTCAGAACCAATCTTTCGATTTGGCGTCGGAATCAACACCAATTCGGGGCGTGAGTTTTTCCTCGTTTTGGTACGATTCAAAAAATTTCACCTTTAGGACAAAGACTTGGAACGCATGCAGTAGAATGCGATCGAACTTGCGCACGTTCCTTTCATGTGCCCAACGCGTTGTTCGAAGTCTGTTCGACCGGCCATTTTTCCCGAATTTCACAGCTACACAGGTAACTGCCTTGCTGAATTCTTCCCTTGAATTTCTCGCCAACGGATTGCTGGACTTCTCCTGGTGGCAGATTCTGCTGTTCACGCTTGCGATGACTCACGTCACGATCGCCGGCGTCACGATTTACCTGCACCGTTGCCAGGCGCATCGCGCGCTGGATCTGCATCCGGTCGCGAGCCACTTCTTCCGTTTCTGGCTGTGGATGACCACCGGCATGTTGACCGGCCAGTGGGCGGCGATCCACCGCAAGCACCACGCGAAGTGCGAAACCGAAGAAGATCCGCACAGCCCGCAGACGCGCGGCATCTGGAAGGTGCTGCTCGAAGGCGCGGAGCTTTATCGCGCGGAAGCGAAAAACGAAGAAACCATGCGCAAGTTCAGTCACGGCACGCCGAACGACTGGATGGAACGCAACGTCTACACGCGTTATCCGATCCTGGGCATCAGCATCATGATGGTCATCGACGTGGCGCTGTTCGGCATCGTCGGTCTGTCGGTCTGGGCCGTGCAGATGATCTGGATCCCGTTCTGGGCGGCGGGCGTCGTCAACGGTCTCGCGCACTGGTGGGGCTACCGCAACTTCAATTCGTCGGATGCATCGACGAACATCTTCCCGCTCGGCATTCTGATCGGCGGCGAAGAACTGCATAACAACCATCACACGTTCGCGACGTCCGCGAAGCTGTCGAGCAAGTGGTACGAGTTCGACATCGGCTGGCTGTACATCCGCATGATGTCGATGGTCGGCCTCGCGAAGGTCAAGAAGGTCGCGCCGACGCCGAAGCTCGCCGCCAGCAAGGCCGTCGTCGATCAGGACACGCTGCAGGCCGTGCTCGCCAACCGCTACGAAGTGATGGCGCGCTACGGCAAGGCGCTCAAGCACGCCTACGCGCAGGAACTGGCGAAGCTGAAGGAGGCCGGCGCGCGCGAGAAGTATCAGTTGATGCGCGGCGCGCGCAAGTGGTTCCACAAGGAAGAAGACGGCCTGAACGAGCCGCAGTTGAAGCAACTGCCGGAGCTGACTTCGGATAATCAGAAGCTGCGCACGTTCATCGAGCTGCGCAAGGATCTGTCGGCAATGTGGGATCGCTCCAACGCATCGCGCGAGCAACTCGTCACGCAATTGCAGGACTGGTGCCATCGCGCGGAAGAAAGCGGCATCAAGGCGCTGCAGGACTTCGCGTTGCGTCTGCGCCGCTACGCCTGACGCGCGATATCCGTTAAAATTTAAGGACGTCACAAGACCCCGCTCTGGCGGGGTCTTTGTTTTTGTGCAGCCGATTCTTGCGTTACGTTGTTGGCACGGAGCAGGGGACAGGGACATGGAAGCGATCAGGAGCGTCGAGTACGACCGGCCGCAAGGCCTGACGTGTGGAGTGGGCGAAGCGTGGGCGCGCGTGCCGGACGCACCGTCGGCCGAACGGAAGCGCGAGTTGAAGGAGCGCATTCGCGCGTTGCTCAAGCGCGAAGAAGCCGTGCTCGTCGCGCACTATTATGTCGACGCTGAGCTCCAGGAACTCGCCGACGAAACTGGCGGCTGCGTTGCCGATTCGCTCGAAATGGCGCGTTTCGGCCGCGATCATGCTGCGAAAACGCTGGTCGTCGCGGGCGTGCGCTTCATGGGCGAGACGGCCAAGATTCTGAGTCCGGACAAACGCGTGCTGATGCCCGACCTCGACGCGACCTGCTCGCTCGACCTCGGCTGCCCGGCCGACGAATTCTCAGCATTCTGCGACGCGCATCCGGACCGCACGGTCGTCGTGTACGCGAACACGAGCGCGGCCGTGAAGGCGCGCGCGGACTGGATGGTCACATCGTCGATCGGGCTTGAAATCGTCGCCGATCTACACGCGCGCGGCGAAAAAATCCTGTGGGCGCCGGATCGTCACCTCGGCAGCTACATCCAGAAGAAGACCGGCGCGGACATGCTGCTGTGGCAAGGTTCGTGTCTCGTCCACGACGAGTTCAAGGGCATCGAGCTCGACCTGCTGCGCAACGAATATCCCAACGCGAAAATCCTCGTGCACCCGGAATCGCCGGAAGGCGTCGTCGCGCTCGCGGATGTCGTCGGCTCGACCACGCAACTCATCGACGCCGCGGTGAAGCTGGACGCGAAGCGCTTCATCGTCGCGACGGACCTCGGCATCCTGCACAAGATGCGGCTCGCCGCGCCCGGCAAGATTTTCATCGAAGCGCCGACCGCCGGGAACAGCGCGACCTGCAAGAGCTGCGCGCACTGTCCGTGGATGGCGATGAACGGTCTCGCCAATCTCGCCGACGTGCTCGAACGCGGTCACAACGAGATTCACGTCGATCCGGCCATCGGGCAGCGCGCGCGCGTGCCGATCGATCGCATGCTCGACTTCGCGGCGCGTCACAAGAAACGCGTGCAGGCGAGCGGCGATCTCGCCAAGGACGGAACGCTGTTTTCGAACGTGGGAGCCGCGTGATGACGTATCCGGCGATTTTCGAGGAAGTCCGCAAGCAATACGGCGAAGCATTCGACGATGCGCTCGCACGCAATGTCGTCGATGCGCTCGAAGAAGACGTCGGCACGGGCGATCACACCGGGCGCCTCGTGCCCGCCGACGCCCGCCGCACCGCGCGCATCATCGTGCGCGAGGAAGCGGTGCTGTGCGGCGCGCCCTGGTTCGACGAAGTCATGCGCCGCGTCGATCCGACGATCGAAGTCGAATGGCAGTATCGCGAAGGCGATCGCATGGCGGCCAACTCCACGGTCGTACTGCTGCACGGCCCGGCGCGCTCGCTTCTGACGGCGGAGCGCAACGGCCTCAACTTCCTGCAATTGCTGTCGGGCGTCGCGACCGCCACGCGCCGCTATGTCGACGCGATCGAAGGCGCGCGCGCACGGATTCTGGACACTCGCAAGACGCTGCCGGGCTTGCGGCTCGCGCAGAAATACGCGGTGCGCGTCGGCGGCGGCGCGAATCAGCGCCTCGCGCTCTACGACGGCATTCTCATCAAGGAAAACCATATCGCAGCGGCGGGCGGCGTCGGCGCGGCGATGGATGCGGCGC
Organism: Caballeronia sp. NCF2; assembly: GCF_023631205.1. Classification (NCBI taxonomy): domain Bacteria; kingdom Pseudomonadati; phylum Pseudomonadota; class Betaproteobacteria; order Burkholderiales; family Burkholderiaceae; genus Caballeronia; species Caballeronia sp. NCF2. Next base: position 259,515 of record NZ_JALQDN010000002.1, read on the forward strand.
TCGCGCTGAAGGCGGGCGTGCCGATCCAGATCGAGGTCGAAACGCTGGAGCAACTCGAGACGGCGCTCGCACATCGGGCCGAATCGATCCTGCTCGACAACTTCACGCTCGACATGATGCGCGACGCGGTGCGCATCACGGCCGGGCGCGCGTTGCTCGAAGTGTCGGGTGGCGTGAACTTCGACACGGTGCGCGCGATCGCGGACACGGGCGTCGATCGCATTTCCATCGGCGCGCTCACAAAAGACGTGCGCGCGGCCGATTTCTCGATGCGTCTGCTCTAAAGGCTCGTGCGGCGCGCGGCCGGCGGCATCAGCACCGTCGGCAGCGCTTTCGGCAAGGTCGCGGGCCAGTCGCGGCTGTAGTGCAGGCCGCGGCTCTCGCGGCGCGAGCACGCGCTTTCGACGATCAGCGACGCCACATCGACGAGATTGCGCAGTTCCAGCAGATCGCGGCTCACCTTGAAGTTGGCGTAGTACTCGTGAATCTCGTCGCGCAGCAGCGCGATGCGATGTTGCGCGCGCGCAAGGCGCTTGTCCGTGCGCACGATGCCGACGTAATTCCACATCAGGCGGCGCAGCTCGTCCCAATTGTGCGCGACGACGACTTCCTCGTCCGGATCGGACACGCGGCTTTCGTCCCAGTCGGGCAGTTGGGCGTGACAACCATTCGAGAAGCCGTCCGCTTCGATCGCCTGCGCCGCCGCGCGCCCGATCACGAGGCATTCCAGCAGGGAATTGCTCGCGAGCCGGTTCGCGCCGTGCAGACCCGTGTACGACGTCTCGCCGACCGCATACAGCCCCGGACGATCCGTGCGCCCCGCGAGGTCCGTGACGACGCCGCCGCAGGTGTAATGGGCGGCGGGCACGACGGGAATCGGCTCCTTCGCGATATCGATGCCGAATTCGGCGCAGCGCGCGAGGATCGTCGGAAAGTGCGCTTCGAGAAACGCGCGCGGCTGGTGGCTGATGTCGAGATACACGCAATCGATGCCACGCTTCTTGATCTCGAAGTCGATCGCGCGCGCGACGATATCGCGCGGCGCGAGCTCGGCGCGCTCGTCGTGCGCGGGCATGAAGCGCGTGCCGTCCGGCAGACGCAGCACGCCGCCTTCGCCGCGCACCGCTTCGGAGATCAGAAACGACTTCGCATACGGATGGAAGAGGCACGTCGGATGGAACTGGATGAACTCCATGTTCGCGACGCGGCAGCCCGCGCGCCACGCCATTGCGATGCCGTCGCCGGTCGCGGTGTCGGGATTGGTCGTATAGAGATAGACCTTGCCCGCGCCGCCTGTCGCGAGAACGGTGTGCGGCGCCTGGATCGTCACGGTGCGGCCCGAGTTCAGATCGAGCGCGTAAAGGCCGTGACAGCGATGGCCGGGCAGCCCGAGACGGTCGGACGTGATCAGGTCGATCGCGTAGTGATCTTCGAGGACGGTGATGTTCGGATGGTTGCGCACGCGTTCGGAAAGCGTCGTGACCACCGCGTGGCCGGTCGCGTCGGCGGCGTGGATGATGCGGCGATGACTGTGACCGCCTTCGCGCGTCAGATGGAAGCCGAGTTCGGCGGAGACATCGCGCGTGAAGGGCACGCCTTCGTCGATGAGCCATTCGATCGCGGCGCGCCCGTTTTCGACGATGAAGCGCGTCGCGGCTTCGTCGCACAGTCCGCCGCCCGCGACGAGCGTATCGTCGACGTGATTGTCGACGCTGTCGGCGGAGTCCAGCACCGCCGCGATGCCGCCTTGCGCCCAATCGCTCGCGCCGACGCTCGCCGCGCGCTTCGCGAGAATCGCGACGCGCCGCGTCTCGGCCAGATTGAGCGCGACGCTCAGACCCGCGAGGCCGCTTCCTACGATCGCCACATCGAAATTCATGCTGCCGGTTCTCCGTCCGTGTTCTTCGTCGATAGCCGGCAAGCATAACGCGCATGAACAGTCCGTGACAGCGAAAACCCCCGCACGATCGTGTGCAAAGCGTGTTAAAGCGGCGCCGGAAAACAAAAAGCCCCGCGAGGTGCGGGGCTTTCTGCTGTCTTCGTGCAGGCTACTCAAAAATCAAGCGGCTTACTTGATCTTGGTTTCCTTGTACTCAACGTGCTTGCGGACGACCGGATCAAATTTCTTGATCAGCATCTTTTCCGGCATGTTGCGCTTGTTCTTGGTCGTCGTGTAGAAGTGACCCGTGCCTGCGGTCGATTCCAGCTTGATCTTGTCGCGTGCGCCCTTGGCCATGTGCGTGCTCCTTAGATTTCACCGCGTGCGCGCAGGTCTGCGAGCACGGCGTCAATACCGTTCTTGTCGATCAGGCGCAGGCCGGCGTTCGAAACGCGCAGACGCACCCAGCGATTTTCACTTTCAACGAAGAAACGGCGATTCTGCAGGTTCGGCAGGAAGCGACGCTTGGTCTTGTTGTTTGCGTGGGAAACGTTGTTGCCCGACATCGGGCCTTTCCCAGTTACTTGGCATACGCGTGCCATGGTGACACTCCTAATACACGTTGAGTCCGAGACGAACGCTCGAATCGAAAGCACTCGCTTTCAGCTTCGATGCCTCTTATCGCCCAATTTGCCGATCGGGGACTTGGCAGCACGGTTATGCCAATGAGGGCCGCATTCGTTCAGAACAGGCGGGTTGAGAAAAGCAAACGAGGATTCTAACAGGAAAAACGCTGCAATATCAAACGTTTTATGCCGTCACAGCCAGCCATGCCGCGCGAACGAGAAGACCTCGTTCGCCGCCACGACGATGTGATCGAGCAGCCGCACGTCGATGAGCGTCAGCGCGTCCTGCAGCGTCTTGGTGAGTCGCCGGTCGTTCGCGCTCGGCTCGACGCCGCCCGACGGATGATTATGCGCGACGATGAGCCCCGCCGCGTTCAGCGTGAGCGCGCGCCGCACGATCTCACGCGGATACACGGCCACGCGCGTCAGCGAGCCGCGCGCCGACTCCTCGACATGCAGCAACTGATGGCGCGCATCCAGATACAGAGAGATGAACACCTCGTAGGGCCGCGTGCCGATCAAGAGCCGCAGATAGTCTTCCACCGCGCCCGGCGCGTTCAGCAGTTCGCGATCGCGCGCCTTCTCGGCGAGCGCGCGCCGGCACAATTCCGATACGGCGATGAGCGTCGCCGCCCGCGCCGGCCCGATGCCGCGCAGTTCGCGCAATTCCGCCGCCGACGCGTCCAGCACGCCGCGCAGCGACCCGAAACGCAGCAGAAGCTGACGCGCCACATCGACGGCCGTGGCCCCCGGAAGGCCGGTGCGCAGGAACAAGGCGAACAGTTCCGCGTCCGACAGCGACGCCGGGCCTATATCGAGCAGGCGTTCGCGCGGCCGGTCCGCGCGCGCCCACTTGCGGATCGGCAGGAGAGGCGCGATCGCGGACAAACTGTCGCCGTCGGGTGCGACGAGCGGCGGCACGAGCCGCAGATCGGCGCTCATCGCGGTGCTCCCGGACCGCGTGGCGTGCGGGCAAGCGCACACGGGACTGAGCCGCGTGACGCGTGCTGCCACAACTCTGTCTTACAATAGCGGTTTTGGCGTCCGGTTCGCACGGGCGCCGTGCGGTTCGCTGCCACGCGCCGAAGAGCCGCCCCATGCGGGGCCTGCGCCCTGCCTTCAAACGAACGGCCACATCCAATACTCATGAGCATCATCGATATCTCCGAGGTGAAACCCGGTTCGCACGTCACGCTTCATTACCGGCTCGCGCTTGCCGATGGTGCTGACATCGTCAATACGTTCGCCGACAAGCCCGCGACGCTTCTGCTAGGCGCAGGGCAACTCGCCGAACCGTTGGAAGAGATTTTGCTGGGACTGAAGGTCGGCCACCATTCGACCTTTCAGCTAACGCCGGATCAGGCGTTCGGGCCGCGCAATCCGGAACTGGTCCAGTGGGTGTCGCTCGCGACGCTGCGCGAAAACAGCATGATCGGCGAGGATTTTTCTCCCGGCGATCTCGTCGAATTCAACGCGCCGAACGGCGGGCGCTACGCCGGCGTGCTGAAGGAAGTCGGCGAAACGGCGGCACTGTTCGATTTCAATCACCCGCTCGCGGGCCAGGCGCTCGTCTTCGAAGTGAAAATCATCGGGATTCTGTAACCATGATTGAAAGCCTCAACGAAGTTCAGACCGACGTCGAAATCCTGCTCGCGCAGCCGCGCGGGTTTTGCGCGGGCGTCGATCGCGCGATCGAGATCGTCGAGCGTGCGATCAAACTGTTCGGCGCGCCCATCTACGTGCGCCATGAGATCGTGCATAACGCATATGTCGTCGCCGATCTGCGCAAGAAGGGCGCGATTTTCATCGAAGAGCTGTCCGACGTGCCCGAAGGCGCGACACTGATCTTCAGCGCGCACGGCGTCTCGAAAGCGGTGCGCAGCGAAGCGGAGGCGCGCGGCCTGCGCGTGTTCGACGCAACGTGCCCGCTCGTGACCAAGGTGCATATCGAAGTCGCGAAGATGCGTCAGGAAGGCTTCGACATCGTGATGATCGGCCACAAGGGTCATCCGGAAGTCGAAGGCACGATGGGCCAGTCGGGCGAGGGCATGCATCTCGTCGAGGATATCGACGACGTGCTGAAGCTCGATCTGCCCGATCCGCAGCGCATCGCGTACGTGACGCAGACGACGCTTTCGGTCGACGATGCCTCCGCGATCATCGACGCGCTCAAGAGCAAGTATCCCGAGATCAAGGAGCCGAAGAAGCAGGACATCTGCTACGCGACGCAAAATCGCCAGGACGCGGTGAAATTTCTCGCGCCGCAGTGCGACGTCGTGATCGTCGTCGGCAGCCCGAACAGCTCGAATTCGAGCCGTCTGCGTGAAGTCGCTGAGAAGCGCGGCATCCCTTCTTATATGGTCGATTCGCCGACGCAGATCGATCCGCGGTGGGTCGAAGGCAAGAAGCGCATCGGCGTGACGGCGGGCGCATCGGCGCCGGAAGTGCTGGCTCAGGCCGTGATCGCGCGTCTGCGTGAACTCGGCGTGCGCAACGTGCGCTCGCTCGAAGGCATCGAAGAGACGATCTCGTTTCCGCTGCCGCGCGGACTGTCGCTGCCGCAGTAACTAGCGGCCTTCCTCTAAAAAAGCGCCTGCGGGCGCTTTTTTTTCGCGCTTGAAACCCATCGGGCGCCATCGAAACGGAACCCTCACGCGAGAGATGACACCAAGCGTAAGCACCGATATGGGGCGCGCGCCGCGACGAGCAATTTCGCCGAAAGCCTTCAGGGTTTCCCCGTAAATCGGATAAGCAAACGTAACCGTCGGAACCGATCGATTAAACCTGTTCCCGTTGTGGTGCAACTGCTGCACAAATGCGGATCGCAACCCGGTTGCGCTCTAGCCGGAAAATCGCTCGAAAATGCTGGTTGCAATGCTGGAAAACCCCGCCACGCAAGAATATTGCTCGTCTCATATTTAGCGTTACAATGCGCGCGTCTTGAGGCCAGAAGGGTTCACGACGACAGTTTTTAGAGGCGCAGGAGACCTATTTGATGCGATTCAAGTTTGCTCACGCCGTGTCCATCGCGGCTGCGGTTGCAATGGCAACCGCATGCGGCAAGAAGGATGAAGGCGGGGCGAGCACAGCGGCATCGGCAGCGAGTTCCGCCGCCGTGCCCGTTGCGTCCGCGCCGGCGCCAGCGCCCGCGAGCGAAGCAACTGTCGTGAAGATCGGTCATGTGGCACCCCTCACGGGCCTGCAGGCTCACCTCGGCAAGGACAACGAAAACGGCGCGCGTCTCGCACTGGAGGAGATCAGCGCGCAAGGCTTGACCATCGACGGGCGTTCCATCCGCCTCGAGCTCGACGCCCAGGACGATGCAGCCGATCCGCGCGTCGGCACCGAAGCCGCGCAGAAGCTCGTCGATGACCACGTGGTTGCGGTGATCGGCCACATGAATTCGGGCGTGTCGATTCCGGCGTCGAAGATCTACAGCGATGCGGGCATCGCGCAGATTTCGCCGTCGACGACGAATCCCGAGTACACGAAGCAGGGCTACAAGACGACGTTTCGCGTCGTCGCGACCGATGCGTTGCAGGGCCCGGTCCTCGCCGGCTACGCGATGAAGACGCTGCACGCGAAGAAGATCGTCGTGGTCGACGACGCGAGTGCCTACGGCCGCGGCCTCGCCGACGAATTCACGAAGAGCGCGCAGGCCGGCGGCGTGAAGATCGCCGCGCGCGAAGCAACGACCGAGAAGGCGCGCAACTTCAAAGCGATTCTCACGAAGATCAAGCGCATCCAGCCGGACGTCGTGATGTACGGCGGCATGGACGTGACGGGCGGCCCGTTCGCCAAGGAAGCGGCGGCGCTCGGCATCAAGGCGAAGATTCTGGCGGGCGACGGCGTCTGCACCGACAAGGTGGCCGAGCTCGCGGGCGACGCGGTGCAGAACATCGTCTGCTCGGAGGCGGGGCTCGCGCTTTCGAAGATGGACAAGGGAGCCGACTTCGAGAAGAAGTACGAAGCGCGCTTTCACACGCCGGTGCAGATTTACGCGCCGTTCACGTATGACGCGATGTACGTGATCGTCGATGCAATGAAGCGTGCGAACTCCATCGAAGCGCCCAAGGTGCTCGCTGCGATTGCCACGACCGACTACAACGGTCTGACGGGGCATATCGCATTCGACGACAAGGGCGATCTGAAGGCGGGGACCATCACGCTGTACGACTTCAAGGACAAGAAGAAGGACGTACTCGACGTCGTCAAGCAGTAGGCAGTCTGGCGGCGCCAGCTATCCGGCGGCGCTGTTTTCGTATCCGTCCGTGAACCGCTCGCAGCCTCATCCGGCCGCGGGCGGACGATCGGCGCTCAACCCTTACCGGTTTTTTAAAAGTACGCGCAGTGCCGCTTCAGATTTCACTTCACACCGGTTTATCGGCCGGTGATAAAGGCGTTATCGAATCGCACGGGGCTAAGGAGCTTTAAATGGATATTTTCATCCAGCAGATCCTCAACGGTCTGGTGCTTGGCAGCGTCTACGCCATCATCGCGTTGGGTTACACGATGGTGTACGGCATTCTCGGCATCATCAACTTCGCGCACGGCGACGTGCTGATGGTCGGCGCGATGGTCGCGCTCTCCGCCATCGGCGTCATGCAGAATCACGCGCCCGGCTTGCCCGGGCCGATCATGCTGACGATCGCGCTCGTTATCGCCGCGATCGTCTGCGCGATCGTCGGTTACACCATCGAACGCGTCGCGTACCGGCCGCTGCGCAAGGCGCCGCGTCTCGCGCCGCTGATTACCGCGATCGGCGTCTCGATCCTCTTGCAGACCATCGCGATGATGATCTGGGGCCGCAATCCGCTCGCCTTCCCGCAGCTTCTGCCGACCGATCCGATCAACGTGATCGCCGCCGACGAA